>CACSIN010000028.1 GCA_902705835.1 BD1-7 clade bacterium | reverse complement strand
AACGAACCAATACAACACAATGCGGTTTCGAGGAAAGCTCGCCGATTGCAGAGCCTGCCCACGTCAGAGCGAATGTATGCAGAAGCCACTTAAGGAGGTGGGTAGAAATGTCTCGTTCCCGGTAACAGGCAGCGAACGAGTCAGCTATCTGGACCGCATGCGTGCCATTATCGATAGTGAAGCCGGACGGATGCAATACGCAAAACGGATGTGGACGATCGAACCGGTGTTTGCGAACATTACCAGTAATAAACGGCTCAATAAACTGTCATTACGTGGCAAAGACAAAGTGACCAGCCAATGGCAGATGTTTTGTATGGTGCATAACATAGAAAAGCTATGGCGGTATGGTTAGAGGGCAATCAGGAAGAGAGAATGGGTCAATATTGCTATTAAATTGCAAGGTATGCGGCATAATAGCTGAAATATAAACGAAAAATTCCCATGTGTGGAATACGCATTTTTTGAATAGATTAGTGCATCTGATTTAGAAAAGTTTCTATGGACTGGCATTAGCTAAAAATTCTACAGCTTGGTTAAGTGCTAGGGAGGAAAATTAAGAGTATGGATATAAATGACTTATCCTTAGCCCTAGTATCTGTCGGTGGTATTTGGTTAGCTTGGTATGTACTACGGAAACCACTTTTCTGGTATATGTTCTTTAGTTTGTGCTTTATCACTTCATTGGTATCTTTTTTAGCAAGTTTAATAAACCTTCAAATAATATTTGCAGTTGGCTCATTGATATTCATGGTCTTAACGAGCATGGGATACCAATTTTCAAAAGCAATTTTTGAAGATGATATCGCAGCCAAGAGAGTAATAGAGAAACAGGCAGGGCAATAATTTTGTGCTCTAAGACAAATGCGCACTTAACAAGTGGCAGCAACGGACTCGTCAAACTGTCACTTTTTGTGCAAAAAAAGCCGCACAAAAACCGCCAGTTTAACTCACCGCTGTGCCAGGCGTTACATCCTGTTTCTCGCCCCCGATTAAAGGTACTTGATCAATATATGGAACAAGATATACTTGATCTTTATATTGTACATGTTGGAGGTGAGTGATGAGAGTGGTGAATTTCTCTGAAGCACGTAACAAACTAAAAAGTGTTTTAGATCAAGTAGTTGATGATGCAGATTATACAATCATTTCGCGAAGAGATGCAGATGATGCGGTGGTGATGTCTTTAGATCAGTTTAATGGATTGATGGAAACAGTTCATTTACTTAAAAACCCTGCGAATGCTGCTCATCTTCAAAAATCTATTCAGCAATACAGGAAAGGTAAGACAATGGACCGCGAGTTATGCGATGACTGATGTATTGTCATGGACGCATGAAGCATGGAACGATTATGTCTATTGGCAGGGACAAGATAAAAAGACGCTGAAGCGTATTAATCGCCTGATTTCAGATACTCAACGTTCTCCATTTGAAGGGATTGGCAAACCTGAACCATTAAAAGAGAACTTGTCCGGTTTTTGGTCACGTAGAATTGATGAAACTAACCGATTAGTTTATGCGGTAGATAATGATCAGCTAACAATAATTTCGTGCAGGTATCACTATGAGAAGTGATGTAACAACACGTCCTGAGGTGGGTCGCTAGCCCTGAATTCACATTTTCAGGGCGTATTCCAGTATCGGAGATCCGCGCAGTTTAAGCGCGTCAAGATAGGCAGCCTCATCGTAGGGCTTTCGAGTTTGCCAACATTTAAAGGCGATTCTAATCCACTTAAAAGCAAGCGATCTGATTGCGGTATTGTGTGGTTTTCCTTTGCTGATTTGCATCTTCTTGTAGTAGGCCTTAGTCCAGAAGGAATATGGAACAGATTGGCCAGCCCATTCTACGAACGTTTGGCGTAAGAACTTCGGGCAACTATAGCGCCAGTGCGTCCAGGATTTTTTTACCACTTCGCTCTATCACAGGAGCAATTCCTGCATATTTTTGTAAGTCAGCCGCAGTTTTATAGAGAGTTCTATCGCTGTCGAAGGCAACAAGGCGCATGTGGATAGCTACGCTGTTGTAGCGCCGGGCCACAACCGAAGAGTTAGGCGTTTTAAGTGCGTATTCTGCCGCCTCATAGATTCCCCTCTAATCCTATTCAAGTTTGAGAGTGCAGTCGTATTGCGTATGGAGAAAGCAGCGTTCTAGTTTAAGGCATCTTAACGGATGCATTTCATGGGCCTGCAAGAAAAATGTTTAGCGCTTTTCTCTGCTCTAATTCGGTTCTTTCTTCGGCTAGTTCTGAGCGGTTAGCGGAGCATTTTCTTGCGGTATCTTCTAGCGCGTTCTGTTGGCTATCCAGTTGTTTTGGACAATCGTTTGAGGTTACTGTTTGTTTGATTTGCGAGGCGTTTCAGTGGCGTAGGGCGGTCATGTAGCAAGGCTGCGTACGCTCGCACACGGCCCCCTGCAGGCCAGTGTCGACAAGTGTTATGTGTACTTCGGTTCAACCACCTCGAATTTCATAGTGAAAAGGGGTTATAATGGCGGGGCGTAGCACTCTTGAATTGGTAGCCTGTTTTTTTATTTAGTTAAATCAATAAGATACTAGTATTTCATTGTGAGGGCTCGTAAACATATTGATCAACTGAATTAAAGAAAGAGAGTTCATAATGAGCAAAGGTACAGTTAAGTGGTTCAATGCAGACAAGGGTTTTGGCTTTATCACTCCGGAAGATGGTGGAAAAGACTTGTTTGTACATCACTCAGAAATTAAGAGTGGTGGTGGTTATGCCACGTTGAACGACGGTCAGCAGGTTGAATTTGAAGTTGGTCAAGGCCAGAAGGGTCCTTGCGCTAACAATGTTGTACCTGTTTGAGTAGGGCGTAGATAATACGTAAAAGCATGGGTGCTGCCGTTACGCGGCGGCGCCCATGTTTTAAGTGTTACATATTTTTACCGGGGTACTCTGAGTCGGCTTTCGTTACCCAGAAATTACCTCAACCCCCTTTGAATCTGCGAGTAATTTCAGTTTTTAAGGGTTTTCACTAGTTTAAGGTGTCTTTAGTCAATTCGCGGTGCAGCTTGTGCTTTAGCGAGTACAATCAATCTTTTCTTGGTACGTGTCAGTATTAACTCAAATGTATTCTTGTACGTCCCTTTTTAAGCGTTTTGAGATATCCCGACGTGCTCGTCGGTATCCTTAAGGCTGCCTGCTCGATCAGGTCGTTGCAAAATATTGCCTCCAAAGCATGTCGTACGAGAGGTAGGCNGCTTGAAGATGATCAGTTTCTCAAATCTTCTATTTTTGAAGGTATACCCAGAGATTGCCGTACTTGAGCACGGCAGCGCAACCACTCTTTATTACATATACCCTGGGCCGCTATATTTTAGTAAATCTGGTCGGTAAATTTGATCAATTACTGGTCGGTTTATGAATTTTGTGATTTTCCTTTGTTTTTTCTCGTATTTCTCGGTAAAAACGTCATATAATGCGTCGCGTAGCACTCTTGAATTGATAGTCTGTTTTTTTAATTTAGTTAAATCAATAAGTTACTAGATAGTTCGTCGTGGAGCGCTCAAGAAGCATATTGATCAACTAATGTTAGAAAAAGAGAATTTACTATGAGTCAAGGTACTGTTAAGTGGTTCAACGCCGATAAAGGCTACGGTTTCATCACTCCTGACGAAGGTGGCAAAGATTTGTTTGTACACCACTCTGAAATCAAAAATGGTGGCGGCTACGCGACCTTGAATGACGGTCAGGCAGTTGAGTTTGAAGTGGGTCAAGGCCAAAAAGGTCCTTGCGCGACTAACGTCGTTCCACAGTAATTTGTTTTGGGCATGTTAAATGCCCGACAGATTAATATTTAATGGGCGAGTGATGCTTATGTGTCACTCGCCCATTATTGTAATAGCTAACTGTTTTTAATACCTCGTCTTCTTTCCTCTAGCAATTTATTCATTCTCTTCTGAATACCCAGTATCTAGTTAAGCGCACGCAATTAGCTTTGCAGTCGAATTCTTATACGTACTTGCAATTGAAGTTAAAGTTCCTGATTCAAGCCTGATGAATATCGTTAATCTATAGAAAATTGATATCGGTCATCTATCGAGTGGGCAATCTTTGTCATATTGGTGATGTCTAGTTCGATTTGATTATTACAATTGATGTCTGTGATAACACGACATCATTGAATTAAATATTCTTGGACGAATGCACATTAAGGGGATTGTTTTTCAAACAATGTTCGGGATAGACTCTACGCAGATGCCAAAACAGGGATTTAACGTTAGGCAATATGATTTACGAATCGCTCAGTTTTTTATCGACAGAAATACAAACATTCCTTGCGCGAAAGGGTAATCTTTCGAGTGAGGAGGGGTTGATTGGGCTTAGTCATGTTGTCTATGAGCAGGGTAAGCTTGCCATCGAGAAAGACACGCTGGGTGCAGCTGTTATTAATATCGAAGAAGAGCGCACCAATCGCCCGTCGTTACCTCGGGCAGTGAAGCAGGCAGATAATTCCATTGCCTATCAAAACCCTGTGATCGACCTGAATTTGAGCGTATTGTTTGTTGCAAACTTCAGCGATTATACGCAAGCACTCAAAGCTATATCTAATGTAATCGGGTTCTTTCAAAGTAATAGTGTTTTTGCGCCAGATACGTTTCCCGCATTGGATGCGCGTATCGGCAAGCTCGTTTGTGAGTTGCAATCACTTGAGCTTGAGCAGCTCAGTTATCTTTGGGGCACGCTCGGTTATAGTTACATGCCGTCCGTTTTGTATCGGGTACGCTTGGTAACCATCGAAGAAAATACGATATTGTCTGGTGGTACTGCGGTTAGTGGTTTGGCCGTTGATGCCGTTGATGCCGGTGGTGCTTGAGTCTGGTTGTAAAAAAATAGTTGAGTTTTTGAAGAGCCATTTAAAGAGTGTCTTGGCAGCACAGTCGATAAAACAACGGAATTAACCAGTAACCAAACGGAAAGTGGACGCTGACAGGGAATGAATAGGCAATACGGGAAATTCATGACATTACGTATGTCGCATCAATATGATGTGGCAGCTGATATGTTCATGTTTGACGTTTCAGAGCAGACTCTCAAGAAATTGAAGAATCATGGGCTGATGTTGCGTCACGATGGTGATGCCTTGCATATCCTCTATGAAGGCATTTTGGTTGATGATGTTTTGCAGCCGCTAAAGCCAATCACGTCTGACGTAGCGAAAGATCTTTCATTACAAATTTATATTCGCGCTAAAAATCCGAAGTTATTTCTCGTATCTGAGCATATTCCTGAGCCGGGCAAGAGTATCTTTTACTTCTCTAACAAGGATGTCGTTATTCGGACCTCTCCGTCAGCTAGTGTGGGTGATATTCACCTGACCTCAAATACGTCCGGATATACGGCGGATAAGAGCGACATCTCTATGTTGCACCCGCAGCGATTGGATCTTTCCGCGCAATCAGGCGAACCAGCCGTTCTATCTCTGACTAGCGCATTGTCTAAAGCATGTATCTATGAGTTGATCAAACCTGTTGGTGGCTTGCTGAAGGTCAATGCTGATTTTTCGCAGTTTGGTCCGGGTTTGTTTTCGTTAGAGTTCAATGATGAAACGCGTGATTTTTTTGCCAGCGACGAATTGCAACGCAATTCAGCATTTGCAGTCGTAGAATTGTTTATGAATGCGGATGTTGATGAGGCGGTACGCATAGTTGCCGTTGATGGCAGCGTTACGAAAAGAGAGTATCGGATAGAATTTTCAAGTCGTTCAACGATCTGGCGCTACTTCGTCGTGCCGCGGCATACGACGATCCCAGATGCTACACAGATATCCATCCAGAGTGATAATCACACGTTCTCGCCAGCGATTACGACACAGCTACCCAGTGAGGAGCCGGCTTTTGTTATCCAGTCTATAGCGCCGATTCCATTGCGAGCACTTGGCGAAAAGAATATTGCACTAAAAAAATCGATGGGTCCGGTAAAGGATCTTGTTCGTCACCTGCCATGCCCAACGCCGGCAGCGCTAACGAATGAGAGCGAAACGGATTATTCCGATATGTATGTTTACGTTTGAGACTATCAGGACAATTACGACAATCTAAGAGAGGAACGTCATGACCTATAAAACACCGGGTGTCTATGTCGAGGAGATTTCCGTCTTCCCGCCATCTGTCGCCGAAGTTGAAACTGCTATTCCGGCATTCATCGGCTACACAGAACGAGTGAAATATCAGNGTGTGGATTACACACAAACTCCCGTTGAAATTTCGTCGCTGGTGGATTTTCAGGCGTGGTTCGGTGTTGGTCCGGCTGTTGACGTTGATGCAGTAAAACTCGACGCAACAAATACTGTTATCNGTGTTGAAACCCGCACGAATTATAATCTCTACGATAGTTTGAGATTGTTTTTTGCCAACGGTGGTGGACGTTGCTACGTCGCTAGTTGTGGTGCGTATAAAGGGGACAAGTCTGTCGATAAAGCTGAATTTACACATTGTTTGAATGCGATCGCCAAGGAAGATGAGCCAACAATGATTTTGTTTCCTGATGCGATTAATCTGGATTCAAATGCGTTTTATACCTTACAGCAAGAGGCGCTAGCACAAGCAGGAAATCTCGGTGATCGTTTTGTTGTAATGGATCTTCAAACCCAAGGCGGCTCATTAACCGGCGCTGCAGATTGGGAAGGGTTCCGTAATGGCATCGGCATGAAGTCTTTGAAGTACGGCGCTGCCTACATGCCTTACTTGAAGGTAAGCCTGGATAAAACCGTGGCTTATCGCGATTTCTATACCAAGATCGAGAAAAACGGCCTACCTATGGCGGCTACTGAATTTTCGGCGGCAGATGATGACACGCATAATCTGATTGCACATCTTAATCAGCTTATCAGTGAGTCAGGCAATCTTGATGGTTTGACGGCTGCGAGTGTTAAGGCGACATACGATGCGCATATTGCTGACGCAAACGGAGCAGGCTCGCCAACAACACGCCGTGCACACATCAAATCAGCACTGGCTTCTCTGTACGTAGCGCTTAAGCAACTTGAGACGCTGGCCGAAACGGATCACTCAGCGTATGGATTGCTGGGTGGAGAGGTACCGACGGTTGCTAATAATTTGGCTGTTAAAACCGTGAGTTTGTTGCAAGGGATCTCTGCGTCAGTGGCCTCCTTGAATGGGATCAATGATGAGGCTTCTACTGATATTCAGGAAGATGCCAACGGTTACTTCGCGGATCCGGCAATGAATTGGGATCCTACGGTTTGGGGTGGGAACATCAGTCAGGCTGCGCCAGGTCAGGATGACATCGATAACAATGCGTCATTGACGGACAAACTCACTGTCTTGCAGGGGCGTATTGCTGCGGTAGCACCTCATATTATTTCAGTGTACGGCGAAGCCGAGGCGATGGTTGCATCACTAGAAACCTCTTTGCAAAACTCCGTCTTTGAGAGCGCGCCTGTTTTGAAAAACATCGCCCGGAAGCTATCGAGCGAAGAGTCGATTCTACCACCGAGCGGCGCGGTTGCAGGTGCCTATGCTGATACGGATAACAAGCGCGGTGTTTGGAAGGCTCCAGCAAATGTTAGTTTGTCTGGCGTTGTCGGGTTAACGGAAAAAATCGATAACGATGACCAAGAACGACTGAACGTCGACACCATAGCGGGTAAATCTGTCAACGCTATTCGCGAGTTTGCCGGCCGCGGCACCATGATTTGGGGCGCTCGTACATTGGCGGGCAATGACAACGAATGGCGGTATGTACCGGTACGACGTTTCTACAACATGGTTGAAGAGTCAGTTCGAAAATCTACCAGCTGGGCCGTATTCGAACCGAATGATGCGAACCTCTGGACCAAGCTGAAGGCCATGATCGAAAACTACTTGACCCAAAAGTGGCGCGAAGGCGCACTAACCGGTGCCAAGCCTGAGCACGCTTTTTTCGTCAATGTGGGCTTGGGTAAAACCATGAGCGCTCAGGACATACTCGAAGGGCGTTTGATCATCGAAATCGGTATGGCTGCAGTGAAGCCGGCCGAGTTTATCGTTCTGCGCTTCTCGCACAAAATGCAGGAATCTTGATTTTGAATTTGGCCGCCACTGTAACAACTTCGTGGTGGCCAAGCATCAAATCAATTGAGGATAACCCTTACATTCATCGATTGGCATTTTAGGAAGGAGCAATCGACATGGCTACACCATTACCCGTATTCCATTTCCAAGTTGAGTGGGGTGGTACCAACCTTGGATTTACTGAAGTCAGCGGATTGACGATCGAAAACCAAGCGATCGAATACCGTGACGGTCTCAGCCCAGAGTACAGTGTTCGCAAGATTCCAGGCATGCCTAAATACTCGAACATTACACTTAAGCGTGGTGTCGTACCGGCAGATAATGAGTTTTTTGCATGGCTTAACACCAACAATCTGAATAAAACCGAACGTCGAGATTTGGTAATCAGCTTGTTGAATGAAGAGCACGCGCCAACGATGACCTGGAAAGTTAAAAATGCATTTCCAGTGAAAGTTGAAGGCCCAGGCTTGAAGTCGACCGGTAACGAGATAGCGATTGAAACTATCGAATTAGCGCATGAAGGCCTAACGATCGAAAATGGCTGATTTACCGCTGGTTTTTTACTTTCGCGTCGAATTCCTTTTCAGCGATGGGCAGTCTGATATCGATATGCGGTTTCAGGAGGTCAGTGGTTTAGGAGCTGAGATCGGTGTTGAGGAATTCAATGAAGGCGGTGAAAACCGGTTTTCACGTAAATTACCGGGGCGTGCGAAATTCGGCAATCTTGTTCTCAAGCGAGCGATGGCGGCTGATTCACGCTTAGTTGAGTGGATTGAATCTGCCGTTTACGGATTCGAGTTTGAGCCTGTTGATTTGTTGGTTTCGCTACTGAACGAGAATGGTGATCCATTGTTCACCTGGTCATTTACGCGAGCCTGGCCTGTTAAATGGCAGGCTGCAGACTTAAACGCGACGGAAAGCGCACTGGCAATCGAAACGATTGAGCTGAGCTACGATTATTTTACTCGATCGGCTTAGGATGTTTTTTTGTCAATGCGTTGATATTTTCGTTTGGAGAACCATCGGATAGGTATTTGCTCGTCAGTATATACGTAGATTGATGCAAATATTATCTGTTGATTGGATTGCTATTTCGATGTTGTTTTGTCGGGAAAATCAACTTCTCCGCGCAGTAAAAAGGAGTACTCACCCATGGCGTTAGTCATCGGCGATTTGATTATACGAGCAGAGGTGGAAGCACCTTCAAATGCATCTGGCGGCGCCGCTAACGGCGCGACTGGTGCCAGTGCTAGCGATGCTAGTTACGACGACAAGCAGGCGTTGATTCAGGCCTGTGTCGATGAAGTTTTGCAAGTTCTCGCCGATCGGGATGCCCCCTGATGGAAGATATGCAGTCCGGCCAGTTGGTCAAGATGGCGATCGAGGCCTATAAGTCGATCGAGTACACTGCATCCGACAAAATCGGTGAATTTGAGGTGCTGTATAACCCCGCATCTTACAGTGAAAAATTCGAAATTGAGTATGATCGCAAACAGGCTCAAGGGACCTCTGCGAGCGAGTTTAAGTTCAGCAAGATAAAACCACAGGACTACAGCTTCGACTTTATTTTTGACGGCACCGGTGTATCTGGCGCCGGGCTTGATGTATCGACGATGGTAGCTGAGTTCTTGCAACTAACGTACGCCTTCGATGGTGATATGCATCGTCCGCCTTTTTGTAAGTTAATCTGGGGGCATTTGGTGGTTCGTTGCGTGTTGTTATCTGCAACGGTCAATTACACCTTGTTCAAGCCAGATGGCTATCCACTGAGAGCGAAAGTACAAGCAAATTTCGGCACGATTGAACATGAAAAGCGACGTACCGCGATTGAAGCTAAAAACTCACCGGATCTCACACACTACCGGACGGTGACAGGCAACGATTCGTTACCCCTGATGACTTACCGCATTTACGGCGATATGTCTTGGTACCCTGAAGTCGCTCGATATAACCGAATAACGAATATTCGCAGGCTCAACCAGGGCGATACTATTGCGTTTCCGCCATTAAATGAGCTTGAAGTGTTACGAACTGCGTCGTTAGTTTCTGGTACGGAGGCAGTCAATGCCTGATCGCCCACAGGATCAACGAACAGATTTACCCTCGTTCGATGTATTGTTAGATGGTTCGCCCTTGGCAGAGCAGTATCCAGTTTTGTCGATTGTTGTGTCATCGCAGATTAATAAACTGCCGACAGCACGACTGACACTCAGTGATGGCGACGTTTCAAAAAATGAGTTCCCGCTGAGTAGTTCAAATTTAGTGATTCCAGGCGTCAAAATCGAAATTAAGGCCGGATATCACGATGACAACGTCAGCATATTCAAGGGCGTTATCGTTAATCACCGGCTTACGGTTAAAGGCGCAAATCAATCAATGCTGCGACTAGAAGCCAAGCCTGAATATCACTCTCTGGCAATAGGCCGGAAGAACGCCTTGTTTGAAGACGTTACCGATTCGGATGTGATGGACGAAATACTCAGCAAGAGTGCCGGTGACCATGGTGTTGAAGCAACCGAGTTAACGCACCCGTTTATGGTTCAAAACCAAGTGACTGACTGGCATTTTGTGCTTAATCGCGCTGCAGTAAACAGCCAGTTGGTCATGCCTCAACTTGACGGCGTTAATATCGGCGTGCCTGTAATCGATGATAGCGCAACGTATGAGCTCGAATACGGTAGTACGGTACTTGATTTTGATCTTGCGATCGAAAGTCGATTTCAGCTGGGTGGGGCACTTGCCAAACGTTGGAGTCATGTAGATCAAGAAGTCACAGAGGCTGAAGGTGATTTACCTGGCACTGCAGCAAATGGAAACCTTAAGAGCGCAGATCTAACAACGGCGGATGATCCGGTGCTGATGAATCATGCCGCGGAGGATGATGCTGAATTACAAACATGGGCGGATTCGTTGCTGCTGCATAGTGAGCTATCGCGCATACAGGGCAATATCAGCGGCCCGGGGTATGCTGGGGTGTTCCCAGGAAAGACGATAAGTCTTGCCGGCGTAAATGATCGATTTAATGGAACCGCCTTCGTTAGTGGTGTGCGCCATGAACTCAGCGAGGGCAACTGGGTAACCGATTTTCAGGTCGGGCTGGATAGCCAGTTTCTTCACGACATGTTGGGCGACACGGCAGGCCGTGGCGCTACTGGCGGGCACCAGAGCCAGGTTATGCCGGGTATTTCCAACCTTTACACCGGTAAGGTGATGAGCCTTGAAGATGATGATGGCGAAGATCGGGTGCAGGTGCACGTTCCCGGGTTGCACCCGGATAGTTCTGGAACCTGGTGCCGACGTATGGCCCCGGATGCCGGCGACGGACGCGGGCTTGTTTTCCGCCCAGAAATAGACGATGAGGTCGTCGTCGGGTTCATTCACGGCGACCCCAGGTACGGCATTATGCTGGGCATGGTGCACTCCAGCGCATTGCCTTCTCCGATTGAAGCCGCGGATGATAATCACATTAAGGGGTTTGTTAGTCGCTCAGAAATGAAGCTGACGTTTGATGACGAAAACAGCATTGTCACATTGGAGACACCCGCTGGCCATACCTTGACACTCGATGACGACGAGGGGGCGGTATCCATCAAAGACTCGAATGACAATAAATTAGTGATGGATAAAGACGGCATCGTTCTTGAAAGTGCCGGTGACTTTAGCGTAACGGCCCAAGGCAACGTAACCGTGGAAGGAACTGATGTCACTCTTAATGCGCAGGGTAGTTTCGGTGCAGAGGCGGGGTCAGCGGCCGAACTCAAATGCTCCGGTCAAACGACGATAGAGGGCGCCATCGTCGCTATTAACTAGCGAAAGTAGGTTTGGACCATTGCTGAGGGCTTTTGAAAGGTAATCGCCCAGTATCAGGCTATGAACGAGACGCAGATGTAGATAGATGTAACAAGCGAGGTAACCATGCCTGCAGCGGCAAGGACGACAGATACAACAGATCACGGCGGGACGATCATAGGCCCAGGTGAACCGACCGTATTGATAGGCGGGATGCCGGCCACAGTGCTGGGAGACAATCATGTTTGTGTTATTCCACCGCCGTCACACGTGCCGACTGTTAGCCCTTTTGTTGCTGGGAGTAGTTCGGTGTTGATTGGTGGCAAGCCTGCAGTTAGGGCGGGGGATACTTGTATTTGTGGCGCGTCAGCGGCTGTTGGTGAACCGACTGTGCAGATCGGTTAAAGCTTCAGTGAGCGCCGTGAGAACGGCATAGAGGCTACCAATGTTACATAGAAACATGATTGGCTGAATGAATAGATTAACGAACGGCGCAATGAAGTGAATTGCGGTGAAACAGTGAAACGACATAAACCATTAGGGCTTTACCCGAACACTGCCCGCCACTGTTAACGGATGTAAATTATGGACAAGATTAATCACACATTTTTAGGCACGGGCTGGACGTTTCCTCCTCGGTTCAGCTTGGCTGCAGGCTCTGTTGAAACCGTTACCGGCGTTGAGGATATTGAGCAAAGCCTGACGATCCTGCTCTCTACACGTATCGGCGAACGTTTTCTCGAACCGACCTACGGCTGTGATCTGCAGGAGTTTTTGTTTGCACCCTTGAACAGTGGAAACCGCGCGTTGCTTGAAGATACCGTTAGAGATGCGGTTCTGTATCATGAGCCCCGAATACGGCTTGAGAAACTATTGTTATCGTCGTCTACCAATGACGGTGAGGTGTTGATCGATATTGAATATACGGTTCGCACCACGAATACACGGCACAATTTTGTCTACCCATTCTATAAAGACGAAGGTAGCGAAGTCTGATGGTAGCGCAAGACACCTCGCCAGTTATCGAACCCCAGCGCCTGCCGCGATTGGGTGAGGGAAGCAATCAAACGGATCGTTTTTCGGCGGCACTCGATCCGTTGTTTGCACGGCTGGATGATCGGGATATATACGATTACTTGAGATTCGTTTTTCGCTTGAGCGAGCATATACGTTATTACGGTATCAATGATGTCACTCACACGTATGAGTCAGATTCCTCAGCCGATATCGCAATCTCCGGCCATGTGCAGAATTGGCAGCCTTTTTTCTCGAACGGGTTAATCGCTCTTGCTGTTGTTGCGCGTGAACCAATTCAAACATCCCTGCATGATCTGACTCTCGGGTTTAGCCGCTTGCAATATCGCTCGGATGCACTCGAATTATTGACCTTGATGGATGATCTATACGGACGCTTAGCAACTTGGGAGGCGTTGTTTCCAGCCAGTGACGCATTTAGAAAGGTGTTAGCTCAGGTTAGGCTTGACCGCGCATTCATTGCTCTAGGTGAGCAAACTCAGAAATTACGCGATCAAGTTGATGCTGAACCCNGCAGAAATCCTGAAATCACCCAGTATCGGGAATCATTTCTCGCAATTACCGGCGAAATGAGCCGGTTCTATGATGGGGTTGTTCGCACCGCAAATGAAAGCCTCGCTGTTCGGGTGGAGCAACACGATCATGAACCGCATATTGGCTTGTTACTCAGTTTTCTCGAGTTATTCGAACAACAACGCGATCACTTGAATCAGCTAGGCGATCGCCACCTACAGTTTTATTTTCGTGATGTATTGAGCATGCAGCCGCGGGATTATCAAGCCGATACGGCTTATTTGACCGTTGAACTCGCGAAAAATACACACATACATCAACTCGACGCCGGGACTGAAATCAAAGCCGGTAAAGATGCTCATGGCGCAGAGCGTGTATTTACGCTGGCAGAAGACTTTGTCGCGAACCGTGCGAAAGTTGCCCAAGTACGGAGTGTATTTCAATCACACAATCGTGTTTACGCGGCTGCTGATAGCCGAACACTGGATGGGTTTTCAGAACCCATGCCGGAGCAATCACCAACGTGGAAGCCGTTCAGGAATCAACAATTCCCGCTTGCCCGACAGGGTGTTGCGACAAGCTCTCCGCTTCTGCGGCTCGGCAGTGGCGAACGAACAATTCGATTGAGGTTTGTGCTGGATGTTTCCTTCAGTGATGAGATTGTCGTCTTCGGGCAGGATTTTGCGGTAAGTTATTCTTCGCCCAAGGGCTGGGCGGTGGCTAACGAGGTCGCTGCACATATTGACGGTAACATTGTTGAGCTGGTTATTCGTCTGGATATGCAGGCAGATGCTGTCGTTGATTATTCGCCAGAGCTGCATGTCGAAGCCGATGCTCGATTTGATGATCTGTTTTATCGCACAGATGAAACCGCATACCCCGTGATTCGGTGTGCATGGGTAACAAATTCGCCGACTCGTTACCGCGCGGCCAGTGTGTTACAAAAAGCGGGCGTTGTTGATTGGTCGATCCATGTTGAGGTTGATAATGTGCAGGGGCTGATAGTTGCCAATGACACCGGCGTACTGAAACCTCTAAAACCTTTTTTGCCGCTCGGCCCGGTCCCCCGATTAGGTAGTCAGCTTTATATTGGCCACCCTGAAGTATTTGCAAAAACGCTTGATAGTGTGTCGTTAAGTTGGGATTGGGTTGACGCCCCCACCAATCTCAATACGCACTATAGAGCATACCAATTAAGTAGAACGGGCGTTAATTTCACGTTTGAGGTTGCTGCATTAACGTACCAAGGTTGGCAATCTTCTGCGAATGTCTTTACTTTTGACAGCGGCAATCTGTTTGTGAATCAGTTTTCGGTTCAACAATCTGATCACGATCAAGGTCCGTTCAACGATCTTCTAAACCACACACCTGACGATTTAACACTGCCGTCGTTTAACGACGTAAGCCCGACATTGCCTGGCGGCTTTCTGCGGTTTAAGCTCACTGGTCCTAGTTTTGGTTTTGGGCATAGTGCATACGCAGCCCTTCATCAGCGAGCTGTGATCAACGCGACAAAACCTGTTGAGCCCTCCGATGCTGAGATTAATGCACTGCGCGCGCCATATACGCCACTGTGGGAAAACCTACAGCTCAATTATCGAGCATCACTTCATTGGCTGGCTGACGATATTAACGCCGATAGAACCGGAGACAGAACCTTAGACAGGGATGGCGATAGAGGCGCTCATCAAGGTTCCATGCGTCGCCATAGTGTGGTCGATAGAGACAGGTCGCTGATGCGGCTAGCTGCGTTGTCTGCTTTTGGTTTTCGCTGGCAAGAACCCGGGCAAGATCTATTTTTTGTACCATTAAGTGAACCTGCCAGCCTGTATTTAGGTATTGAGGGTTTACTGGAAAATCAATCGGTATCCTTGCTGTTTCAGTTTGCTGAAGGAACAGCCGACCCGTTTATCAGCGGCAAACCCGAGATTCATTGGGAATACTTGCTGCCAGCTGCAAACCATGACTCACAAGAACACGGGCTAGCCGCTCATGCTCAATGGCAAACGATTGATGGCGTTGATATCGTTCTGGATACCACAGAACAGTTTCTTCAAACAGGCATTGTGCGATTAAGAATACCGGCCGTGCCTGCGGTCGGTGAGTATGCGACTGACATGCCCGCTGGCCTGCTTTGGTTGCGGCTAACCGCCAACAATGATCCGCGATTGTTTAACGATCTTATATCGGTAACCGCGCAAGCAACACAGGCGCGCTTTGAAAATCGGAATAACAGTTTAGAGCATCTGTTAACGCCTCTACCTGCTGGCACTCTCTCCAAACTTAAACAGCGCAACAGCCGAATTAAAGCGATTGAACAACCGCTTGAAACTCAAGGCGGACAGGGTGTTGAAGATTCAAGACACTATTATCAGCGTGTTAGCGAAAGGCTGAGGCATAAAGATCGTGCGATTCAAGCGTGGGATTACGAACGGTTAGTGCTGGAGCAATTCCCCGAGGTGTTTAAGGCCCACTGTTTGAATCATACCGGCAAGGCTGTGCGTGCCGCCGGCGATGGCATAGAGCAATACAATGAAACACGACCAGGCTTCGTCACATTGGTTGTTGTTCCGACGCTAAAAAACACACACCCTAAATTCCGCAGTACGCCAGCGGTGAAGCAAGCCACGCTGCGAAGAATCGAAGCCTACTTACGGCAAAAAACCTCGCCATGGGTGACGCTGGAAGTCCGTAATCCGAGCTATGAGCAGGTCATCGTTGCCGGTACCGTTCAATTTTATGATCACATCATCGAACGTGCGTTCTATCTCGAAAAACTCAGAACCGAGTTAGACGATTTCCTTACACCCTGGGCAACCGACATGGCCAGACTCAGTTTGGGCGGCCGCATGTACAAATCTGTGATTCTGAATTTTATCGAAGAGCGGGATTATGTTGATTACCTGAAAGATTTTGATGTGACTATCAACGTTAATGGCCAGGAAAGGCGCTTCGAAGAAGAGCTACGCACCAGTTCTTCGTTGTCATTGCTGGTTAGTAGTCATCAACATCGACTGAGTTTGTGCTGATATTATGGAAACGTTAACCGACTACAGCAAGGCAAAGGCTGCCGGGCTTAAGAAAATTGAGGGTTTTAGCCGTGACCGCTGGACGGACTACAACAGTCACGACCCCGGTATTACCACGCTTGAATACCTGTGCTATGCGCTCAGTGACCTTGCATCGCGAACCGATCTGGATATGCCAGACCTGTTGGCGCGAGCGGATCATAGTGCGACGGATCATTTCCATAAAGCGAATGAGATTTTACCCAACAGGGCGCTAACGTTATTAGATTATCGGAAGCTTCTGATTGATATTGACGGCATCAAGAACGCTTGGCTGCAGGTTCGTGAGGGGAGCCACCGTACGATCACCATTGATCAGTTGCTGGAAACGCTGAGTGCAGAGCCAATTGAGGTGCTTGAGTCGCGCACTGGGTACAAAGGTAAGTATCATGATTTACGTGTAGCGGGGCAATACGATGTTGTTGTGCAGTACCACGATTGGGTGCGAGACGAAGCCAAAGTAGGGCTGTTGAATGAAGCCACGCAACGTCTGCACGCAAACCGGAATTTATGTGAAGACTTTTCTCTGCCACAAGCGGTCGCAGAAGAACCGGTGGGTATTTGTTTTAATTTACAGCTTGAGCAATCTGCTGATAACGATGCCGTTATTGCTGAGGCAGCCTATCAACTTGATCGTTTTATCTCGCCGATAATCCGGTTTCATTCCTTGCAAGATATGCAGCGTAAAGGGCTACAGACGAGCGACATCTTCAACGGGCCGCTATTACATCATGGCTTTATTGATGAAGACGACCTGTACAACAGTGAACTACGTGCTGAGATACATGCGTCAGATCTGGTGCAGGTGTTAATGGATATTCCCGGAGTTTTGGCGGTAAGCAAGCTACAAATGACCAGCTTTGCCAAGGTCGCTGTTTCCCCAGATCCCCCGCAAGAGAACGCGCGCGAATGGCAGCCTGTCATCGAAGACGCAAAGTGGGTATTGCCCATTACTCCCGGTAAGGCACCGGCTTTTTGTCTGGATCTCTCCCGGCTTATCGTGTTTAAAGAGAATATTCCTTACGGCGGTGATACAGATATCATCCGGTATCGCTTCCAACAATCAAAAGGTCGGGATTTTCAACGGCCACTGTTACCGCACGAACTATTGCTCACGTTACCCAAGGTGACGCTGGATCACTCTATAACGGATTTAAGTGATTACCCGACCATTCAAAATCACTTCCCGCAGGTGTATGGCATCGGCCAAGAAGGCTTGGCAGGCAATACCACTGATATTCGAAAGAATGAAGCGCGTCAGTTGAAGGCGTATTTATTAATTGTTGAGCAGTTAATGGCGAACTATTTGGCACAATTGGATAGCGTTGCAGATCTACTATCGCCGCAAAGTGTGGAGCACACGCTATTTACCCAGCAGGTTAATGACATTCGTGACTATAACAGCCTGCTCGTTAACGCCGAGGATTTTGCTGAAACGCTTCAGGGGTTGGCTGAAGATGAGAGGACATTCGAACGTCGGCGCAATCAGTTTTTAGATCATCTCATGGCGCGTTTGGGCGAGGAATTCAGCGAATACAGCGTACTTGCTGATGGATTGTATGGGGCAGGTTCGCGCCGCCGTCTGATGGCGGATAAACAGCGATTATTGAATGCTTATGACTCGCTAAGCCAACAGAGAGCCGGTGGCTTTAATACCCTGGGTGTCGGCCGTGATTCTAAGTCGGGTAGTCAGGATGCTGAGAAAATTTCCGCAAACGAAAGCGGGCTCAAAAAACGGCTGGAAAATTTCTTTGGTATCGGAGGTCATTTCGAAACGCCGTTTGGGTTTTCAGAGCGTTTCTATCGTATCTACGACGAAATCGACAATGACAATGACAATATCCAAGAGTGGCGATTCGAGATTCAAGATGCACATGAGGGTAATCGTTTAAGTAGTACCCATAAATATGAGACCCGTGAAGCCGCCTTTGTTGCTATGCAAAAAGCGCTAACGGTAGGCCTTGATCCTGAAAACTATGAAATCCACCCGGGAACCGGCGGTTTTTATCATGTCCTACGGCAACCGGGTGAAGATGACACAGTCGCGCGCAAAATCCAGATATTTGATTCTAGTGAAGCGGCTCAGGCAAACATTGATGAGACCGTTGACTTCTTGCGAGCTCACGAAACGCTGGCCGATATCGTCGTTATTGAACACAACTTATTAAGGCCGCATCGTTACGTTGATATGGCGGGTGTCACTCTCCCCGACGATATCCATAAAAAACGCCGGCATTGGCAGCCGCAAACCAACCGACAGCTCGACGAATTCGATCCCTCTGAATACGAATACAATGATAGCGATCTGCTCGCGTCATGCGTTGATGATGAGTATGCGGATTGCCCTGATTCCAATCCGTATGCATTTCGCATCACCGTGGTGTTGCCATACAACGTGCAACAATTTCGCACGATGAGCTTTCGTCAGTATCTAGNGCGCTTTATTCGCGAGCTAACACCGGCACATATACTGACCAAAATCTGTTGGGTCGATCACCCGATGATGGCACGTTTGCAATCGCAGCATACGGATTGGCGAACAGCTATGGCAAGCTACCGAAACATGCCGGTTGAAGGTGTTGATGATCACCAGCGGTACCGTGATTTGATGCAGGCCCAGCGTGAGTTGGTAAAAACTTTAGGGCAGCTAGACAGCGTCTACCCCACGGGGCACCTGCATGATTGCAAAGAGGGGGATCAGGAAAATCCCATGATACTCGGACAAAGCAAGTTAGGCATTTTTGAGGAAAACGATAATGGCTAATAAGAAATTCCATCCGGAATTCGTCGATAACCAGACGCTGTCACCAGCGCACCTGAACGGCATTCTTGATTTTCTTAAAACGGAAATACAAACGTCACGTACCCAATTATCCGGGTGCGGTATTGTGTGCGGCCTTGAAGTCCAAGTTGATGGTGTGCAGGGCGGGGTATCGCTCTCGCCGGGTGTTGGCGTTACCAGCGGCGGTCATTTAGTGAGCATCAGTGCTGAATACGCATGTCGTTATTATCGCAATTTTGACGATAAAACCGACGGTGGTGAGGCGCCGTTTAACGATTCTGTTGGTGCAGATATTATCGAAATATTTGACGCAATTCCGGAGGGTGACGACCCTGCATCGTATCAAGCCTTTCATAACATGCCAGCAGCGTTTCGAGATGGTGTTGTCGTAGTTTATTTGAGCGAGCAGGTTCAGCAGGCAGATAACTGCAACGGCGATAGCTGTGACAACAAAGGCAGTACCCGCTGTTTTGTACCGCATATTCTCTTGTTAAAAAGGCAACGTGCTGGCGCGATGATGGCGTCATCAGCGGCTTTTTACGAAAGTATTTCCAGTATCAATAGCGCCACTCGTCATCCGGCATTTGATATTCCGCGTTTGAAAATGCCCCGTGCGGTTTTACGTGCAGATATCACAACGCCTGAACAGTTTGTCGATAGCTATCTCAGCGCCGCAACCGAAGCCGAACAGCGACTCCGAGCATTTGTTGGCGATATTGAAGCTGCGTGGCCCAGTGACGCGATTACGTTGCGGCTAAATGCGATCAGTTTCTCGACAATACGCTCACGGTTTGATGTGGGTAATAGCGGCTTTCAAGCTTACTACGACTGGCTGGAGCTGGTTTTTCGGGCGCTCAATGAATGGTTGGATCTGCGTCAATCACTGATGTCGGGCTGTATTCACAATACAGGTGCTTTTGTTCGCCATGTATTTGCTGGCAGCTTGGTTAAACAAACTCAGCCCCCTCAGCTTTATCGGCATTATTTTCAACCGGTTCGCCAGAATAGCCAGGCACTCAATGACCACAGGTTGTTGGCGCTATTGGCTGAGCGTGTCGTGCGTATTCATCAGAAGGTGGATTTGAATCCACTGGAAGACGTTGCCATCCTGCCGGAAAAACGCAGTAGTGGCCTGACCCAAGATAGGGCGCTTCCGTACTTTTTAAACTATTCGGCGTTACAGAGTCATTGGCATGTTGATGGTGATATCGCAGCCCGTGCTGATTTTGAACGCTACGGTGTAAAGCACGACTTGCTCGCAGATAGCTTGGAGGATGTTGACTTCCTGCGGGTCGAAGGCCATGTCGGCCTGAGTAACAAACAAGCGCGGGAACGGCTGCTAACACTACAGCAGCGCTATAACTTACCGATGGTGGTTCGCACGCTGTACATTCATTCAATCAATGACAAAGAACCGTTGAAGTCGTGCTCTGTTGAATTTTTGTCATCGCTTTACAAGGTTTATCGTGCAGCCATGGAGTGCAGTATTACCTCGGCGACATCAAAGTTGCTGGCGTTTCAGCCCGAATCGCCAACCGTGCTGACTCAGCCTGGTGTACAGCGGTTAGCGGCTTTACGGTCGCTGCGATACAAAATCGTTGATTTTCGTCGGTTCGACGTTGTTTCTGTCGAGACGGATAAAAACCTTGGCACCGTTGATGTCTCTGAATTACTTAACTCGAAAGACACGCTAGAAGCCTTAGAGCGCAGTTTCGGCGACAACCGTGTTACCGTTCCGGTTGATACCCGCGAGTTACTCGAGCGTTATAAAACAAATTTTTCTGCCAACGCCGCATCTGCAGCCGCTGCGGGTAACGCTAACGCAGGCGTTACGAATGATAATTTTGAAGAATTGGTTGTTGCTGATGAAGCCGAATCCCTGTCAATGAGACGCATGGATGACGGCAGCGAACGTGTACTGGCTGATGCTAACCTGCGATACGTGGCTGCGGGGCCTAGTTTTATCTCGGTTGACCCTGAGCGTATCCTGAAGGAAAAAGAAAAACAGGATGTCGAATCGCGTTTGAAGCTTTTGATTGCGGATAACCTGCATAAATTGCCAGTGAGCGAAAACCTGGGCAGCCTTGACAAGCTTAAGCCGGAGTTAGATGGTGATGGCGCACTGATTTTCACCACGGTTCTCAAAAACACCGATAATTCCAAGGCAGCACAAGGTGTTGCTGCACGTGCAATGAAAGCCCAAAGCATGCTAAGCACGTCAAAATCGTATTTGTATAACAATCAGCCGAAAATCCCGGTTGAAACACCACGTACAGATTTCTCTGACGCCCTTGATGGCAAAGTGCGCGATATTCTTGATCAGGTTGGCAAAGAGGATGATCAGCAATTAACAGACCGACTGCGTGATATTCTTGATCTCAGTGATCGTGTTCGCGACGAAACGCCAGATAAAGTACCTGTTGCTGAGCCGCCGCGTTTCCCCGCAGATTTGAAGGTCGAGAGTCAGGGCGATGTCACGTTTTTGATCGACACCTTAGGTGCGCCAACAGTATTCGTCGCTGAGCGGTATCCGGAGCGTGCAAAATATGACTCTGCCGAGAAGCTCGCCCGTTGTTTGCCTTCGTTGTATATCGCCTTGATGGATCTTGAAATTAATCTTTCAGAGCGTGTCGAGACCGCCGATAAAAAACCGTTGGATGGCCTGCTCGAATCGATCGAAGCAAAGATCGAGGCAATACTTGAGTCGCTGGGCGATCTGCATCGTTCGAGCAATAAACATTGGGCGTATACGCAGCTTGTGCACACGATGCATGACATCAGTTATGGCTGTCGACTTAAACAAATCAGCCTGATTCGTGAAATGTACCAAGACAAAATCGATAACCTTGACGACAAACTTATTCTGGCTGAATTGCTGCGGCGTAAGCCCGGTATTGAACATCGGGCCGGCGTTCCTGTTGGTGGCACGCTTTATCTCGTTGCTAAAGCCGGCAAGGCGGCCAATCGTAGTTTAAGCGATTTGATCACCTCAGAAGCTGACGAAATTCGAACACGATTAATCGAAAGCGATTTGCCCAGCCGTGACAGTGGAATCGACTTGGTGGATTCGGGCGTGATAACAGATTATGCGTCGCTAAATGAGGTTGCAGTCGACAAGGAAATGATGGATCTATTAACCATTATACCGTCGTTAACATCGAGCATGGTCAAAAAACACACGGCTCCGCAGAAGCGGTACTTTGATAAGTCTTTATCGCGAAGTATGAGTGGTTTTGACTATACCGACACGTTCGATGTTGATCGTGCTAAGCGCCCTTTGGCGAGTGATAGCGGATCGAATTTTCCGTGGTCGCCGAAAACACCAAAACCCGGAGATATCGATTGGCCATACGAGCCATCGGTTCCTTGGCCTGATTATCCCCCTAAACCCGGTGACTTCTCGCCACTTCCGTGGCCAATAGAGCCGGGCGACCTCCCGACTATGCCAGCACACCCACCAGTTTATACGCCTGTCGATGTGCCCGTGCCACCGATGAATGTTGATGACAACTATGCAGACGACGTGATCATTGGCGATTTGTGCCACCCAGGTATCGATGCGGATTGTGAATGGCGTTATATCGTGCACACAGATTTACGTTTAACCGCACCTAAATTCCATTTCTGTGATGATGATACTGCCATCGCATTGGATGTGCATCCGCGTGGCGGCACGTTGATCGGCGATGGTGCCGAAACACAGGGGCACACTTATCTGTTTGACCCAACACTTGCTAAGGTCGGCGAAAATCAACTGACTTATAGTGTTGGCGATCAACGAGTCGACCTCAGTGTTTGGGTGCATCAGCATCCGCAAGCCGAGATCATTCTGCTTGATAAAACCGTTGAAGACGGTATTGCAACGATTAAGGTTCAAGCACGAACTCGCCATGCAGATGTATTGTTTTGGAAGATCGATGGTGAGCCTTACCAGCAAGGTGACTCGACAACGACATTTGATATCACTATGAGTGGAGTATCTGAAGTTGTCGATATCTATCTCAAAGCGGCTAACCAAGGGTGTTTTACCGTAAAAAGCTTGCGGTTAACTCTTAATGACATTCATCTGTCGTCGGCGAAGACGGTTTATTGTAACGATGAAGGGTTTATCGAGATTAACGCCGAACCGAGCGGTGGCAAATTAAATTTAGGCGACGATGTGCTGGATGAGCCTCGTATCGACCTTGCCAAGATCGATTTTGACACACATGAATCCTATCGTGATCTGGTAGTGATTTATGAGTTTGACGGCGAAGAAGAGCGATTGGATTTAACGGTTGTGCGTCATCCGAAAGCCGCCTTTGCTACGGAGCAATTACCGTCTCAAAAGGGCATTGTATTGCGCGTTCAAAACACTACAGAGCCTCTTGGCGCATACATCTATCGATGGTCAATCAATGGCAAGCCTGTGAAACTTTCTGGCGAAGGGTTCGCTCAGCACTTTGCGTTGAAGGAGGTGGAATTGACGTTGGAGGCTTATCATCCGGCATTGCGATCATGCTCAGATACTCAAACCCAAGTGTTTGTGCCGATGCTTCCGGTTGATCCTGTTGACGACAACATTAGCATTGATACGTCAGTTGATGCATTCCACGACGCGGTTAGTGAAGCACTTGGTTCACTGGAAAAACTTAAAAGCCTAACGCGCAATGGAGATCTGCGCGTTGACGGGCGGTTGTTCAACGATGTATTGGTGAGCGATCTAGAGCGCGAATTGTCGATGCTCAATCAATTTTCGGACAAACAAGTGTTACGTGCGGCCGAAGAAACTAATTCCGCCCTGAAGCAGATCGCATCGGATATAGGCGCGTTAGCGAAGCTGAAAAAATTACAAGGGCCGGAGATTTCACTGGTACTGATTCGCCTATCCGTCTTGTTGAATATCAATGTTGTGCGTGTTCAGTATGAAAATATGGAGTCTGCGCTATCTGCAATTATTCGCGCATTGGTACTTCTGACTAAATCACACGAATTAGTGTTAGGAGGGCTAAATTCCGAAAAACTCATCGAGCGTGAACTCTGGCAGAATGAGGATCATTATTTGCAGATACTGTCTTTGTATCAGTTTTTGATAAAAGGCGCCTGATCATGTTCGTTATTGGTGGCGAGCGATATACATACAGTGTTTCGACAGGTAATGCTTAATGGTGAATAGCATTGAGCGGCTGACCGTTGACTTGCGATGCCATACCGGCACATCGCAAATTGAAACGCTAGTTACCGATGAAATTCTGCCGGCGCTTGAAGCGTTGCTCGAAAAGATAGATGTCGTGGGAAAATTGACCATTATTCCATCATTGGAAATCGACGTCGGCCAAGTCGCAGCATTGGATATGTTGTCTGCATCGGTGATTGATGGTCTAGAAAATGCGCTGCGGCGTTCTATTGAGAGCTCTATGCCGAGTTCCATGAAAGGCACTACGGAGATGGAATCAGCTGGTGAAATGGCACTGCGAGCTGAGGATCTTGATATTTCAAGTCATCGCCGCAAGGAGACGGCAAATAATCCGAATGGGATCAATAAGAACGCAAAATACATTTCACCAGTTTCGCCTGAACACTATGAACAAGACTCAGAAGGGCGAGATAGAGAAGCGCGTGAAGAGAATCGTCAATACACGCAAGAAAGTGTTACTGCGCTGAATGATTTGGACTCAGGCATCTCCCCAGAGCTTGATGTCTCGTTAGTTCAAACACATACTGCGGACGCGTCAGTTCCAAAAGATGAGGGTGGTAACGAAGCCACTCGAGAATCAACCCAGCCCCGTCATTCATTGCCGAACACCCAAGTGTTGCAGATCGTTTCACCCGATAAATCTGGCGAAGGAGAAAAGGATTGGCGTGTCGGCGGTAATGTTACGCCCGCGCAATTGTTAGGTGGCTACGTTAGTACAGGCGCTTTCGTAAATGCACAATCTCACCTTGCAGAAAGCGTAAGGGATTGTTGGAGTTCGTTGGTGTCGGACGCGCCATCTCTAGATGAATTTGTTGGCCACTATCTTCTTCGTAATCCTCAGCAATGGCTACGGTTAACCGCAGTTATTCCTTCAGCCACCATACGTGAGCGATATTTGGGGCCTTGGAAATCTGTTGTAGACACGTTAATGCCAAGTGATTTTGGTGGTTTAAGCCTATCGAGTGGTGCTCTGCAGCAATTAAATCAGTCGGGTGGTCGTGATTGGCTGCAAGTGGTCATCGGCTATTGTTTGAGGCAGGGTTTTGGTTCTCCGCAAAAGGCGTTAGATACTCTGTCAATAGACGAACGAGCAGGGCGGTCTAGTGAGCCGTACGACGAATCTATCCAGTCGTATGTGAGAGCGCGCGAAGCTGATCCGGGTTTACCTCGACAGGTTTCGCTGGTACTCGTGCAGCGTATTCTAGATATATGGTTAAGCGGTATTCCGGGTGGTTCAATCTCAGAAAGCTTCAGCGACCGTGCTGATGAATTACATGCGTCCCCCTCAGGTACAAACGCTGAAAAGCGTGAGGTTCCAGCGGCCAGTGATTTAGCTGAAGCCCAAAGCACTGAGCAATCGAGAGAATCTAAGCGGATAAAGACTCAAGGCAAGTATAACGAAGAGGGATCGGAGGGTACTGAGGACGAAGTCTCTAGACGCGAGAACTTAAGCGATTCTTCTGGGGAGTCAGTTAAGCAAACATCGACAAAAGTCTGCGCGACGGAAGCGTCACATCAAAAAGCAGCCGGGGTCAGGGACGCTATTCTTGACGAATCCGAAAACCTACGTTCTTTTTTCGAGAAAATCAGTGCGCTACCTAACAAAGACGCTGATACAAAGCCGAATACACCAACATGGTTCTCGGATAACACACAAGTAACGTCGACAATTAGCGACAATAGCGCGCTAAATCCTGGTTCGCCTGCAAGCTCAGAAGCTTCGGTGGCGTCATCTGTATCGGTATCAGAGCATCTCGCTGATGCATTGTTGTCTCTAGCTGATGATATGGGGGTGACCTTGCCAAGTGATAATGTAGACGATAATACGCCCCATGAAATGCCAACGGCGTTTACTGTGAGCAATGCAGGCTTGGTGATACTGGCCCCGTTTTTCAATCGCCTGTTTACCGATGCTGGCCTAAAAACGAAAGACGGTTTTATCGATGGGCAGGCAAGGCATCGGGCCGTGTTACTGACGCAATACTTGGCCCTCGGTGATTTCGCCATTGATCATTACATTGAGCCTGCGCTGGTGTTAAACAAGGTGCTTTGTGGCATTGCTCCGGCACAGGCACTCAATTTATCGGAAGGTTTATCAGATGCTGAAAAATCATGTGCTGATTCACTGATCTTGGGGGTTATTGAACAATGGAGTGCGTTAAAAAATACAGGGCCTGAATCCTTTCGGAATACCTTTATCCGTAGAGCTGGATTGCTGCGTGAAAGTGATCAATCGTTTCAACTTGGCTGGCAACTGACCGTCGAAGGCAAGCCCTTTGATGTGTTGATGGATCGGTTGCCGTGGTCTGTTTCTTTGCATCGCTATAGCTGGATGCAAGCCCCTGTTTTTGTCGCTTGGTGATTGTATGCAACACGAAACCGCTATTGAAAACGAACCGGCTGTATTTTTAGATCATGAATTGGATTGGTTTCAGCGTTATATGGAGGCGCAATTTCGCCGTTATTTCCAGAACGACCCGGAACCACTGCCGGGCCCTCCAGATTTACCTGTAGTTGATCAAACGCGCCAATCGCAGCCGCTCTCTGCCTATATTAATTTGTTAGTTGAAAGCAAGGCGGATTCCGTCGATCGAATGATACTGGCGTTGGCATTAATGCCACTGTTGCGACCGCAGAGCCTTGATTTGTTTTTTACAAAAAATGCAGAGTTTGATCGCGGGTTCACTGAATTTGGCGGTTTGACGGGTAAAAAACATAGTGGGTTTCTGCCGACGATAGAAACCGCGTTGTTTCTTATTGCTGGTGATTCATCACACCTGAGATTAACTAATCGCCACCGATTCGAACCAGAATACTGGTTAACACGTTCGCAGTGTTTGAGTTTCGATCGTGATGGAGCGTCTGAGCCGTTTGCTGCTCAGGGGCTGCTGGCAAATAGCGAACTGCTGGATTTGATCATGACGGGTAAACGAAGTGATCCCGTATTTGGTACGCGGTTTCCTGCTAAGAAATTACCAACTGCGTTAACGTGGGATGACCTGATCCTGGATCAGTATACCCAGGATCAGCTTCTTGAGGTTCACGCGTGGTTGCAGTTTGGGGACGCTTTGCTTCAGCAGACTGCGATCGGGCAGCGAGTTAAACCCGGCTATCGCTGTTTGTTTTACGGCCCGCCCGGCACCGGGAAAACGTTAACGGCTGCACTCCTGGGTAAGCTTTATGATCGCGAGGTTTATCGTGTCGATCTGTCGATGGTGGTATCCAAGTACATCGGCGAAACTGAGAAAAATCTCGAAAATGTATTCCAACAGGCGGAAGACAAGCAGTGGATCCTATTTTTCGACGAGGCCGATGCGTTATTTGGTAAACGGACTAACGTCAGTGATGCGCACGACCGGTTTGCTAATCAGGAGGTCTCTTACTTGCTTCAGCGTGTTGAAGACTATCCCGGTATGGTATTACTCGCAACAAACCTAAAAAACAACCTCGATGAGGCGTTTTCCAGACGTTTTCAGGCCATTGTTAACTTTCCGATGCCTGCTGTCGCTGAACGACTGCGTCTTTGGCAGGCTGGGTTCGAAGGCTCACCCTTGGCTGGCGATGTGGATCTACATCAGTTGGCTGAATGTCATGAAATTAGTGGCGGCTCGATCACTAACGTTGTTCGCTATAGCGCACTGATGTCGGTCGCAGAGGCACGACAAATGAACCCGGGTAAAGATAGCTCCTGTGTGGCAGATACATCTGGCGGCGATATGCAGCTGGCGACTATCTCACATGCCTGGATTTTGGACGGTATTCAGCGCGAGTTGCTGAAAGAAGGGAGGAAATACTAATGTTCCAACGGAAATCGTCAGGTAAACGCGGCAAATCTGCGCTTGAAGCAGCGGCAGATGAAAAACGCAAGGGGCGTCAACAAGCACCGGCATCAAAATCAGGCTTGTCGACCGATATAAAGTCATCAAGTACGCGACGCCAGCAAAAAGGCGTGGTCGTCGGGTCGGCAAACAGTCACTTTGAACGCGAGGCAGATCAAGTCGCCGACCGTGTTATGGCGCGCCAGCAAGCTGTATTGAATCCTATTACCCCAGTAGGCCACTCTCAGGCATCACGTACGGAAGACGAAGTGCAGCAAAAGGCCCAAGCAAAAGTTCAGCGTGCCGAGGAAGAAGAAGCCCAGACCAAGGTTCAGCGTGCCGAAGAGGAAGAAGCACAACCCCAGGCTCAGCGCGCGGAGGACGAGGAAGCCCAGACCAAAGTTCAGCGTGCTGAGGAAGAAGAAGTTCAGACCAAGGTTCAGCGGGCTGAAGAGGAAGAAGCACAACCCCAAGTTCAGCGTGCTGAGGAGGAGGCCGCTCAAGCTCGCGAGCAAGCGGAAACACAAATGCACTACTCGGTCGAGCGAGTCAGACCTTCCAGTGACTTCATGTCTGCCATTGATGCGTCGAAGGCATCTGGTCAGACATTACCGGAAGCAATTTTGGGTGAGATGAATACGCATTTCCGTGCTGATTTTTCCGGCATTCGTATTCATGAGGGGCCTACTGCCGATATGTTGGCACGAGATATTAATGCCATTGCGTTTACATTAGGCGGCCACATTTATTTTCGGGCCGGTGCATTCGAGCCGCAAACACAAAAAGGTAAGCACTTGTTGATCCATGAGTTAACGCACACGATTCAGCAAGGCGCAGTTGTTCAAGCCGGCGCGATGACTAACGAACACGCTAATTTTGGCGGTATGGTTTTGGTCACACGGCATGCTGTTGAAGACATGGAAGAAGACGATGAGCCGGAACAACAATGACAAGATAGAAAAATGGTAAGACGATAGCAGGGGAATAGTTGGACGCTGTCAAACAGCACCACAATACGTCAGGGATGTTATAAAACATAGTCACCATGCTTAATCCGAAAGTTCAGAAAAAAAACGCCGGTTTGGCCGCCGCGGCACAGAGAAAAGAGACGACTCAGGCTCACACCTTGAGACGTACGCCTGCGCATGGCAATGCGACGCAATCGACGAAGTCATTGATTCAGCCAAAAGTTAAGCTGGGTAAACCAAACGATCGTTTTGAGCAGGAAGCGGATCGTGTTGCGGACAGAGTCGTATCCGACTCGCCGACAACATCGCCACAAACCCCGAGTGCGCAAGCGACCTCCGTACCTTCAACACCAACCGCTGCGCAAGCGAAGCCTGCGTCAGTCTCTTTTTCTTCTCCCGCAACTGCTCAGCGTAAAGGTTTCGCGCCTGTTATCGGAAGCACTCAGTCAGGTAGTCAGCGAATGCTGCAGTCGCGGCAGTTTGCGGGCATAACAGATACCATCAACCGTAAAGAGACCGCAAAAAACGACGACACATCAAACGCGGAACTTACGATTGGGACCTTAAAGGGCGGTATTCAGACCAAAGCCGATTTGACCTCGGATGAGCCGTCGATGCCAGCCTCGTTTGAGGTCGACCTAAACGCTGCTAAAAGCGGTGGAAGCCCGCTACCTGGCGGCGTGCAACAAAGCCTTGGTCAGCGTTTCGATGCCGATTTTTCAACTGTCAGAATTCATACGGATAGTACGGCTGCAAAAATGAATCAGCAGATTGCTGCGAGCGCCTTCGCGCATGGCAATCACATCTTTTTCAACAAAGGTGAGTATAAACCCGGATCTAAAGAAGGCTTGCGGTTGTTGGCGCATGAATTGACGCACACGATCCAGCAGGGTGCGGTAACACGCCCTTACAAAGGTGGTGCTCCTACAAATGCGCCGGAAAATCCTCAAGCGGCGGTAGCAGAATCCGCAAGTGATATCGCTAGTCGGCAGCTCGGCAATGCGCAAAGCGCCGAGGCACCCAGGCTCATGGCGATGCCGTCACTAGGCGTGCCAGTGCAACCGATGGCATTGCCTGCGAGAGACCCTCATGTAGACCTGCAGCGTAAGTTTATGCCAGTAATGCCTAGCATAAGCCAAACGAATACGCAGGTTCAAGGAGGATGGCTGGGCGAAAAGCTCAATCGTTATGCTAATAACATCCCGGGCTGGACGCTTATTACCGTCGTTGTTGGCTACAACCCGCTATTAGAGCGCAGCGTGCCGCGTACTGCACAGAATTTCCTCAAGGGCATCATTGGCCTCGTTCCGGGCGGTAACGCCCTATATGAAAAGCTCGAAGAGTATGGGTTGATCTCTGAATCGTTTAAATGGCTGGGTGATCAGTTGTCATCACTCGACCTGAGCTGGCGCCGCGTCGCTCGCGAGTTAGAAGAAGCATGGGACGAAATGAGTATCCGTTATAGCTTTAGCCGGAACATTGGCATTGTTAAACGGCATCTCATGTCGATCTACGAGGATGTTAAAACCTTCGGCAAGCGTGTGGTTACCAAGGTGTCGTCGTTGTTGCGTTCAGCGTTGGTGATCCCGCTTGCAACCTACATCAAGAATCAAACACGCGCCTACCCGTTAATGACGGTGTTATTGGGTGAAGATCCGTTAACGGGAGAAAGCGTTGATCGCAATCTGCTAACCATTGCGACTGGTTTCCTGATGTTGACTGAGGATGGTGAGGCCTATCTTCAAAAACTTAACGAAAGTGGCAAGTTACAGGAGTTGTCTGATTGGTTTGACGCTGAAATCGTAAAGCTTGATATCAACGCTGAAACTGTGACCAAGTTGTTTAGTCAGGCCTGGGATTTGCTGACTGTTGAAAATCTTATTCACCCCTTGAAAACGTTCAAGGCCATATACGATCTGTTCAGTGCCCCGATTATACGGATTGCCAATTTTGTTGGCGCAGTTGCGAGTAAAGTGTTTTCGGCCATTAAGGATTGGTTAATCGGCTTGCTCAAAGCGCACGCCCATAAAATTCCTGGGTATCCGTTGTTGAGCGTTATTCTGGGTAAAGACCCAGTTACCCAAGAGGTCGTGCCGAGAACCGCCACGAATTTCATTCGTGGGTTTATGAGCTTTGTGCCCGGAGGCTTGGAGAAATTCGAAAACCTTCAGAAATCCGGTGCTATCGATAAAGCATTCGCGTGGCTGCAAGCCGAGGTTGTAAAACTCGATCTCAGTTGGGAAACCATCAAGGGGCTGTTCAGTCAGGTTTGGAACAGCTTCAGCATCAATGACTTTCTTGATCCTATTGGCGCGTTTGAACGCGTAGTCGGGATCTTTGCGGCGCCTGTTCAGCGCATTATCAATTTTGCTTCAGCAGTGGGGATGAAAGTCCTCGAATTTATTTTCTCTGGCGTTATGGGGCCTTTGGGTGAAAAGGTATTGGCGATATTCAAACGCGCGAGCACTACCTTTGTGAAAATTATCAAAGATCCGATCGGCTTCCTTGCCAATTTGCTGGAGGCGATGGGGCAGGGCTTCAGAAACTTCAGCAGCAATATCGCCACGCACTTGCTCAATGGCCTGGCAGGTTGGTTGTTTGGTGCGCTTGAAGGCTCGGGGCTCAAGCTGCCTGAAAAATGGGATATGAAGGGGATCCTGTCGGTAGTGACTCAGGTAATGGGGCTGACCTATGAAAAAGTGCGTAAAAAGCTCGTAAAACACTTGGGTGAAAAGGCCGTTAAACGTGCTGAGAGCGGATTTGAATTTATCAAATTGATGGTCACTGAAGGTGTCGCCGGTGTTTGGCAGAAACTCGTTGAGTATCTCTCAGGGCTTAAAGATAAAGTGTTAGGTGCTATTCAGGATTGGGTGACAAGTAAGATTGTGACCATCGCGATCGAAAAACTCGCGACGATGTGGAACCCGGTAGGTGCGATAATTCAGGGCATTATCACTATCTATAACGCGGTGAGTTTCTTTATAGAACGCATCAAACAAATCATGGCGTTGGTAGATTCGGTTGTGAATTCCATTGCCAATATCGCTGACAAAAAGTTGGGCGATGCGGCGATTGCGATAGAAACGGCGATGGCGCGGACCATTCCTGTGATTATAGGCTTCCTTGCCAGTTTGATTGGTTTGGGTGGTATATCCGGTGAAATTAAGAAGATCCTCGGCAAGCTGCAGGAATTTATTGATAAAGGTATCGATAAGCTCGTTGGTTGGATCGTCAAGCAGGTGAAAAAGGTCATTGCCGGCGGCAAAGCAGCATGGGTAAAAGGTAAGGACGGATTAGCGGCGTTGTTCCAATGGTGGAAAAAGAAAAAGCCGGTGCAAACAGCCGACGGGGCATCGCATACGATCTTCTTTAAAGGCGAAGGCAAAAACGCGAAACTCACAATTGCAACAACCCCGATGGATTATCAGAAGTTTATTGGTGGCCTGATTGCTCAAGAGAAACTTAATAAGGATGATGCCACAGTTAAGAGCGCGTTAAAGAATGCAAAAGCAATAGAAAAAGAAAAATCGAAGACAGTAGCCGAAGACAAAAAGGAGCAACAGGCCAAAGATATTGCGGCGCTTGTCGACCAGTTGGTTGATGTTACGAAAGAACTACCGTTAGTTGGCGAAAGTGGAACTAACAGTAATCCTGTATATGGCCCGCTGCGTAATGGCTGGGGCACATTCACTCGACTGAAGTATCAGAAGTCACCGCACTTTATGGGGTCACACCCAACTGTTGGTAACGATTCGAATTTCGAAGCCATCAATATCCGACGTAAAGGCAACGGGTCACTTTACGTGAAGGGGCATTTGCTTAACGACAATTTGGGTGGTCCAGGAGACACGTGGCAAAATCTCACTCCGATTACAGGTGCGGCTAATGATGATCATAAGCGTAACTTCGAAAAAATCGCAAAGATTGCCGTTAACGGCACTGAAGCAAGGTTGTCAAAAAGTCCTACTACAGCATCCGGTGCAATTGAAGATTTCAACTGTATAGCAACGTTTGGGCGCTCGCTGGCGGCTGCACATGGTCAGCTTGCCGATCAAGAGTCAGAGGCTTATCCCGCAGGTTGGGATGAAAATTGGAATGCAAGTATCGTCATGCGTATTTTGCAGGCCGAAGTGTACGTTCCACTGACGATTGAGTGCAGTGTTAAATACAAAAACAAGTTAGCCGATGCTTATACCACCCATAATTATTCTGTAAAAAATGACATTAGCTATGGTGACCTAACGAAGTACCAACTCGTTGCACGACCGAAAACGACGTTCGTAATCGCAGACAAAATCAACTGGGATGCAGATCGGTGGCAAGATGCGATGACCGAAGTAATGAAGTTAAACTTGATAGGCGCAGGGCGAGCGAAAGCCATTTATGATGAGCTTAAAGATAAAGGCCGGATTCGTAACTTTAAAGCGGTGTCAGGAATAACGTTAAAAAAATTGACTGAAAAAAATAATGACTACAAATTCAAGATTGGCCAAAAAACACCGACGCCAGCACCAAATAATGCGGGCGAAGCTGGTGGCCACACCAATTAGCGGTTAGTTTCTTTAATAAGGTTTACTGAAATTAAGGGAGTGAACGTGGTTCAGGAATCTGGGGCGGCATGCAAAGCTGATATTAGTATTTGTATCGTTACTCGAACTCGAAGCACCCATAGCCGGTGGGCTATGGGTGGAAATCAAGTATCAGGCCTTGCCGCGTTCCTTCGCCATTGTTAGCGCCAAATCTTCGATCATATCCTCCTGGCCGCCTACGGTGCCTCGTCTTCCCAGCTCTACCAAAATATCCCTAGCCTGAATGCCATATTTAGCTTCAGCTCGCTTAGCGAAGAGTAGAAACGATGAATATACACCTGCGTAGCCCAACGTCAGTGCGTCACGATCGAGACGAATCGGTTGATCCATCATTGGCGTCACAATGTCTTCGGCAACATCCATGATCTTGTAGAGATCGACACCGGTATCTGCGCCCATACGCGTGAGAACAGCAACCAAAACTTCTAGTGGTGTGTTACCCGCGCCAGCACCCAAGCCTGCGACAGAGCCGTCAATGCGGTTGGCGCCAGCCTCAATGGCAGCGACAGAATTCCAGACGCCCAACGATAAGTTGTGGTGCCCGTGAAACCCTAACTCCGTTTCTGGGTTGAGGTTGTCGCGAAGCAGTTGGATCTTGTCAGTAACCTCGTTGGGCAGCATAAAACCGGCAGAGTCTGTGCAATAGATACAGTTCGCTCCGTAGCTTTCCATCAATTTGGCTTGTTCGAGTATCTTCTCGGCAGGCACCATATGCGCCATCATCAAAAAGCCAACGGTATCCATCCCCATCTCTGCTGCGAGGGAAATGTGCTGTTCTGATACATCCGCTTCAGTGCAGTGAGTAGCAACACGAATAGTGCTTACTCCAAGATCTTTGGCAACTTTTAGATGATCAACCGTGCCGATGCCGGGCAATAGCAGTGCCGAGACTTTGGCGTTTTTCATTTTTGGAATCACCGCACTGAGGTATTCCTCATCGGTGTGTGCAGGGCGTCCGTAATTGACGGAAGACCCGCCAAGTCCGTCACCATGGGTGACTTCAATCAATGGGATGCCGGCATCATCGAGTGCCGTTGCCACGGCTACCATTTCGTCAATAGAGATCTGGTGTTGTTTGGCATGCATGCCGTCGCGTAAGCACATGTCATGAAGCGTGATTTTTTTACCTTGAATAGTCATCTTTGCGCGCCTCTTCGATTATGCCGCTGGCCGGGTTGGAAGTTGTATCGTGCCGTCTGCCGCTTCTTCGGCGAACATTTCTGCGGTTCTTAAACCGGCTGCTGTCATGATGTCGAGGTTGCCGGCAAATTTAGGTAAGAAATCACCGAGGCCTTCGACCTCCATAAACACAGTGACTTTGTTGCCGTCAAAAATCGGCCCATTCACAAGGTTATAGCCAGGTACGTATTTCTGAACCTCAGCAACCATGTCGCGTACTGACTGAATAATCGCCTCTTCGTCGGGAGCAGATTCAGTAATGCAGTGAATCGTATCTCGCATCATGAGCGGGGGTTCGGCCGGATTGATAATGATGATGGCTTTACCTTCTTTGGCACCACCGACTTTTTCGACGGCACCTGCTGTGGTTCGAGTAAATTCGTCGATGTTTTTGCGGGTTCCCGGGCCGACTGATTTGGATGCAACTGTCGCTACAATCTCGCCGTACTCAACCGGCTGAACGCGCGAAACCGCAGCAACCATGGGAATGGTCGCCTGACCACCACAGGTCACCATGTTGACGTTCATTTCGAGGTTTTTGGCGTGATCCTGTAAGTTAACCGGCGGTACACAGAATGGCCCGATCGCGGCAGGCGTGAGGTCAATCATGATCACACCGAGGTCATTCAGCTTTTTGCTGTTATCTGCATGTACATAGGCGGAGGTCGCGTCAAAAGCGATGCGAATATCGTCATCGATCACATGAGGAACCAATCCGTCGACGCCAGTGGTTGATACCTTCAAGCCTGCGGCTTCAGCGCGTTTAAGGCCTTCGGATTCCGGGTCGATTCCGACCATCCACACGGGCTCTATCCAGTCAGATCGCATCATTTTCATCAGCAGATCGGTGCCGATGTTGCCAGGGCCGATGATGGCCGCTCTGAGTTTTTTGCTCATTGATTGTTCCTTAGCGGTTTGAAAGGTAGCTGGCGAGTATCGTAATGCTGATGCCACTCGCTCAAGTGATGTTTTTGTCTGTCGATGGCCGATATTAGCGCTCTCGAAAGATAAACAGCTCTATCTGTATGGATTGATGAAAGGAGCGTTTGTTGCCTTTCAGCGCACAAACATTCGTATTTCGACGCGGCTTTTAAGCTTTCTGGCCGCGTTTCGCTGTAATGAAGATATCGACCGCTGATTGAAAGGCCTTGTATAGCGCTAACTAACGCGCAATCGAGAAAGTGGCTTCCATATCGTCGAAAGCGCGTTTTTCTTCGTCACCGTTTTCAGGGCTGTGGGTAAAGGGTTCCCACGCAGGGCGGGCATCCCGATAGATAACGCCAAGCCCGAATCCATCGTCACTGTGAATGTCTGCGGCTGTTGATGGACCGTCGGTATTGTTAGTTGATGCAAACGGGTGAACTTGTTCCTTCCAGTGCTTTTGCTCCGGCACAAATGTTACACATTGGCTTAACGCCTGCACGAATGAGAATCCCTGATGTTTGATGGCATCGATGATTAGCTCTTTGAGCTGGTTCGGGTCACCATAGAATCCGCGGGCGATAAAGCCGGCTCCAGAGCCAAGCGCAAGGCTAGCGGGTTGTAGTGCAGGAATTCCGGTACCGTGGGGTGTTAACTTACTGTGATCCCAATCTTCGGGCGTTGTGGGTGACGCCTGGCCTTTTGTCATGCCGTAAACTTCGTTATCCATCGCAATGTAGGTGAAATCGACATTTCTACGGCAGGCATGCAGGAAGTGGTTACCGCCGATGGAAAACCCGTCACCGTCACCGCCCACCGCGATGACTAATAGATCAGGCCGAGCGGCTTTTAGACCTGCTGCAACAGGCAAAGCCCGGCCATGTACTCCGTGAAAGCCAAATAGCTGCGTGTATGCAGGCAAGCGCGATGAACATCCGATGCCAGAAATGATCGCGACTTTTTCGGGTGGTAGATTAAGCTCCGCTAATGCACGTGCGAGCGCGGCGAGTACCGCATAGTGTCCGCAACCTGCACACCAAATGGGTTTTACGGCAGATTTGTAATCTTTGGGTTTGTGTACGGCAATTTGATCAGCTGTTGACGGCATGTGGAAGCTCCGTATTGACGTTGTCCCAGTGATGGATGGCATCGGTAATCATCCCCGGTCGGATAGGTAGCGGCCCTGGGATTGCCAGTGAATGTAGCTCGCATTGGAATACCATTTTGCTGCGTATCCAAGCAATGAATTGCGCACCATGGCTTTGTTCGACGACTAATAGCCGTGTGACACCGGCCAATGCGTGATCGAGCGCCTGTGTTTGCAGCGGCGCTAACAAACGTAAGCTGATCACTCGGCAGGGTGTTCCCGACTCGTTGAGGCGTTTGCATGCTTCGGTAGCAGCCGATGAGATGGACCCCCAGCAAATAATTGCAGTAGAGCCTTCGCCGCTGATGTCTGCCCAGTGGTCACCGTAATCAAATTCGGTGAGTTTGTTGGCGCGTTTATCCAATTGCTGTTGGTGGTGCTCTGCGGCAGCGGAGGGAGTGCCGTGGGCGTTATGTTCTAACCCGTCGCCCGTGTACATAAGCTCATCTTCGCCGGGAATTGCCATGGGTGAGATGCCGCTTTCGGTGAGCGCATAACGATCGTATGGTTCATCAGAAGCTGCGGCAGTGAGGCGTTTGGCTTCTTTGTGCCATAGGCTCGGTTGAGTTATTGCAGCATCTGATTGCGCCATTGATTGATCGGACAGTGCGATAACGGGCGTCTGTAGATTTTCTGCTAACCAAACTGACCAGCCTGCGGTGAACGCGCTGTCTGCAATCGAAAGCGCTGCGGTTACTATGTGTGGAGCGTCACCATGGAGCCCGTGCAATGCTATGTTCAGGTCTGACTGCTCGGATTTAGTTGGAATACCCGTAGAAGGGCCGCCGCGCATCACGTTAAACACAAGAAGTGGCGTTTCACTGGCAACGGCCAAGCCGATAGATTCTGCCATCAGGGCGAGACCCGGCCCCGACGTGGCTGTCATCGATGGTACCCCACCAAATGAAGAACCGATGATCATGCTGATCGACGCCAATTCATCTTCAGCTTGTATCAGGCGGCCACCGATCTTTTCAATGTTTGGCGCGAGCCATTCCAATACGCCAGATGCTGGCGTGATGGGGTAGGCCGCAACAAACCGAATGCCGGCCTTGAGCGCGCCAAACGCTGCGGCGCCACTACCATTAGTTAGCCAAGATGGTTTTTCAGGGGAGTTTTCGGCGAGTTGGATATATACGGCGCGCCGGCAGTCGTCGGCCGCATCTAGGCCCGATTGAGTCCACCCTTTGGCCTTGTCGCCCAATTCGGGTTTGTTGCGAAAGTGCGTGGCGACTACGTCGATAAAGTCGTTTTCAGGCAGTTCTAGCAGGCTTGCAATTAACCCAGCTGTAACGATGTTTTCGCCGCCGGCTGCCGTTTGTTCGGCGATTTCGTCAAGTGGCATCCAAATAACGGTGGCGCCAGAGTCGGTAACGAAGTCCGGTGCTGTGTGCGCGCCTTCTGCATGGCCAATAATGACGCAGGTGTTGGGTGTCAGTATCACTTCTTGGCGAAAGCGAGCGACGTGTTCACAGTCAAGCAATACCAGTAAGTCGAGACTGTCATCCGGATTTTGAACGGGGTGATTAGCAAGGCGTAATAGAGATAACGACTCGCCTCCACGAATTTGTGGGCCAAACGAGCGTTGAGCTAAACCGAAATAACCGGCGTTTGAAGCCGCCTTCAATAGCAGCTGGCCGGTGGTAATCACGCCGGTGCCGCCATAGCCCGCGATGGCGATTGAAACCGAGGATTTTGTCATGTCGTCTCTCTCTTCGTCTCTCTGGCACAGAACACTCAATGGCCCGCGTTGTTGTTGGAGTCGTTGTAGATTGCGTAATAAATCCAGTGGAACACTTTCAGCATATAGGTCTAGGGTTTTGAAGCGTTGATATCCATCAATTCAAGTGAACATCTCATCGATCGTAGGCCGCGAAGCACTGATGGTTAGGCTAGATTGAGTGTTGAAGATTCATGAACTTGGGCTAATTTTTAGATAAATCAGTTACTAAGTGAGAGTGTTTTCATTCGGTGACGATAATAAAAAGACGTTTAGACAAAGAAGGGATATCGTCAATGTTAATTGAAATTCAAAGTAAGACGATTCGCGAAAGCACGTCCAAAGGGCATTTAAGCCCATTAGTTGTTTGGTTCAGTGCGATAATTTGTATGTTCGCTAGCCACTGCACATCAGCGGCGCCTCATTACTACACGCAAGAAGCGCTAGACGCGAGTGGCGATGTTACCGCGTGGCGATTTTCGTTTGAGGATGACTACTTCGCGCCAATCAATAATGAAGATGATAACTACTCATTCGGCTTTTCAGCGACACAGGCAGGGAAGGGAGCTAGAGAGTCATTTTTCACGTTAGCGCCTGCCGTTAACTGGTTTGATAGTTGGTGGGGATTCAGACCGGATGCGACGGATGAAAGCATATCCATCGGTTTTTTTGGCCTCACGCCCGATAACAAAACTACCAGAGCGCCACTTGATGATGACCGGCCTTATGCGAGCCTTGTCTATTGGTCATCATCGCAATTTCGTGTGTCGGATAACCAGCGTGAAGCCATATTCTCTGGGTTTACCGTTGGGATATTAGGGCTGCCTATTGGTGGAACGATCCAGAATGGTATCCATGACGTGATCAATAACGGTAAGGTTAAAGGCTGGGGGAATCAAATATCCCACGGAGGCGAGCCAACCTTCAAGTATTCGCTGCACTGGCAGCAAAACTTTATGCCGCTATCTGATCTGGTTGAAATTAAACAAAGTCTGGGAGGATCTGCAGGTTACTTGACGCAGGCGTCGTGGTCTCTATCAATGCGTATCGGTAAGTTAGCGACGACATGGTGGAGTGATCACCCCGAATTAGATCTCTATGGTGAATCGAGCGGCTTTTCGGCACCGACCAAAGGGGTTGAAGAAGTGTATTTCTCTGCAGGTTTCCAATTTAACGGGCGTCTGTATAACGCCCTTGTACAAGGGCAGTTTCGTGATAGTGCGGTGACATACAATTTTGATGAAACTCGACACTTTATCGCTAGTGCTTGGATGGCATTCACCATGTCATTCAAATCCGGAATACGGATTCGATATTTTGCGCAAACTCAGTCTTCAGAGTTTAAATCGGGCGTTGCAAACCGCACTTTTTATTGGGCCGGCTTGTCGTTTACACAGGCCTTCAAATAACTTGTTAGCGTTAGGTGGAGCTTGGTGATTGTTTTCCAATAAAAAAGGCCGCTGATGCGGCCTTTTTGTTTTACTCATTTTCAATACGATTAGAAAATGATATCGACTGCAGCACGCAATGACTGCGGGTGTTGCATCTCATTGGTGAACAAGCGGCGATCTTGAAGTTGGTATTCCATCTTTAACGCGGCTTGTGGATGGAAGTTCCAGCGACCAGTAATGTTGAAGGTGTTTTGCTGAGAGGATCCGCCTTGCTCGAAACCCCGTAAGTAGGCTTTTGTGCCGCCAACGACAGTCTGTGCTTGAGCAGTTTGAGGAGCTGCAGAAGCGATTTTGTCGAATGCGTTAATTGCTGCTTCATCACCTTGCTTGTTGTCGTAGCTATAGGTAAATGCAAGTGTCAGGTCGGCAGGCAAGTTGAAGCCAACAGTTGCGTAAACAGCATCGTTGTTGCCGTAGCTAAGTACATCTTCAATTAACAGTTTGCTGTATTCCGAAATGATGAAGACTTCATCGAATTCCATCATCAGACCAAAGGAATACCAGTGTGTGCGTTTGTCTTTGATAGTGATGTCTTCGACAACGCTGCTAAAGTCGTTATCTATGCCTTGCGCAGCCAAGTATGCAAATGCGGCCCGTAGGCTCGAAATTGTATGTTCACCATCGGGATCAAGGGCGTCGCCGAGTAAGTCGTTAGGTGAACCGTCTGGTGTGGTAAATGGAACGTCGAGAATGCCGCTGATATCGAAGTTGCTCAAGCCTGTTGCGTAAGTGGCACGTAACGTCAGCCACTCGTGGTTAACAGACCATGCAAAGCCGACCAAATCTTCGACGGTATAGTCGCGATTGCCAACTTCTTCGAGTTGCTGCTTGGTTTGGCCTGCCCAGAGAGACAAGTCAGATGTCCAATCGTCTGCCATATCGGCTGTGTAACGGAATGTGAGGCCGTCAACGGAGCGCAATGCTTCGGTTTGGTAAACGGCTTCGGGGGCTGTAATCCATACGTAAGCGTAACCAACGTCAACAACGCTCGAGAAAAAATAGAAAGGAATACGAGAACGACCGGCTGTGATCGAAATTTCCGGGGTGAAATGGTAGCTCACGTTAAGCCAGTCAACTTTAGGCTCATAGTCAGACGAGCCAAATGCGATAAATTGCGTCGTGAAGCTCAGTTTGTGTTGTAGGTCGGCATCCAGGCGTAAACCCAAGCGGTTAAAGCCATTCAGATCGATGTCTGTTGGGATGTCGTAAACTTGGCCTTCTTTTTCATCGCTGAAGGTTTGGCCAAAAACGACTGAGGCAAAACCTGAGAAGTCAACGCTGACGTCATCTTGCGCTAGTGCAGGCGAGGCAGCAAGACAAAGTGCGCTTGCACATGTCAGCAAAGAGTGTTTCTTAAGCATGGTACTTCCGTCATTTGAGCGGCTTCCCTAACGCTTGGTGTTTCGGCTCATCCGTTCTGGCCGACTATCAAAATTGGCTTTTACTGTTTGATAGATAACATATCTATTTAGCGGCGATATGATAATCGGGTTTTTGTAGAATGCAATTTCAATAGGCACTTCCTCAAGATTTTTTAGGAATAAGAACGCCTGATTTTTGCTATCTGTAATATAGAAGGGCTTTTTGGGAGTTGCGGATTATTATTGAGGTAATGAAATAGTTACCTTAGATCGCACTACTTGTGATCAAACGGCGTGAATATTAGGTTCACACCCTTGCCTGAGCTGATTAGGTAGTAGCGGCGTATGGATATCCCAAATAGGAAGATCAAAATATTTGTTCGGGAGCTGTCTAGCTCAATGAGTTTTTCAGCTTGGTGAATCAGTATATCCAATTCCGACAGAGATTTGTCGTCGAACTTCTTGTCCGGCACGGCGGGGTGGCAAAGGTTAAGGCAATGGTATGCCTGCAACTGTTTCAGCGCCGCTAGCAACGCTGCCTGCTCGGATGAAAGATCAGCATCGTTCAACCTTAACTGGCTAACGCCCATAATGTTTAAGGCGTTAAACCATGTGATTATCAACTCAGGCTGATTGGTCTTCTCAAGTTCAAGAATGTCTAAGTAGTGCGACAGTATCAAATGACGGTAATCACTGATGGAGATCGGCTTGCCTGTTCTTATTTTCAGTAAGGCGTCATCAAGGTGCTGTATGTTGTCTTTAATCAGGCGTTCCTTATCTGGGGCACCAATAACTTCAACGGTAAGAAACGCGATAAAGAAGCCTATAGTCACGGCCACCCAATTGTTGATAAAACCGAATGCGTCAAACGGCAAGGTGTTCTCTACCGGCATCAGGATGATTAACACAAGAACAACCGTTGTTGGAAATAACGCATTCGGATCACGATAAGACATGACGAGTGGCACTGCGTAGGCAATAAAGAATACGAGATAGAAATGCCAGAAGTCATCGAGATGAATCAGGATGAGGAATTCGATAAAAAATCCCCAGCCTCCACAAAACAATGACGCAGCCATCATATCTTTGAGGCTGATTGATGACGACATTCGGATAATTCGAAGATTAGCCATAATGGCGCCGGTGATAATGATTAATGGCGCAGTGGCTTGCTGGGAAACAACCCATATGATGAACCCTACAACAACGGTAACGCCGACACTTACAGCATGATAGATACTTTGTCGCCAAGCTTTTTGCCGCATTGAGCGATCATCCGCAGCCTGGCGTGGTAATTGACTGAGTTTTAGCGGGTCTAAAAGTGCTTTGCGGATTTCGGAGAGAGTTTTGTTGTTATCCGCCACTTTACGCCTAAGCGCTGCGTAGACTTCATTGCGCTGAACAAGCACGTCGATGGGCAGTTCTGTGGGTGGGTTTGAGGATTCGGTGAGTTCTTTTAGGCGCATTCGTCGTATCACCAAAAGAACCGATATGCAGGCCAGCGACTCCATTACCATGTTGTCGATCGTTCCACCCACGCGACCAATACGTGGATCTAGTATGCTCGCGTAGTAACGTTGTTGATTAATCCTAACGGCCTTAAGACACGTATTTTTGTGTTTTTCGATGAAGTCACTGATGGTCATACGCCCTGGATAGAACGCGCCCTGCGTTAATACGTCGATGGATTGTTTCAAATCCTCGACCATTGAAGCCAGTTTTTGGTGCTGCGGTGTCGGGAAGATCAGAGCTGCCGAGACGGTGATTGCGATGATGCCTAACGAGATTTCGGATGTGCGAAAAATCGCATAGTAGATGATGGCAGTGGTGTTTGAGGTATCGATATTGTTGGTGACGACCAATAGGGCCGTCATTCCGGCTAAAAAACCACCGTATCCGGCCATAAACTGAAAGATACTGGTGAAAACGGCGCAGGCAAACATCCATATACTGATTGTGACTATGAGCCATAGTGGGTGAGGGGCGAGGTAAAGTGTGAGCGCGGTGCCTACGATCGCACCGGTTAGGGTTCCGATTATCCGCGCGATGGATTTAGCCCATAGCTCGCCGCTATCGAAACGAAGACTTAGAAAGCCGACTGTAAGAAGGCCCCAATACGGGTTTTCGAGCCCCGAAGGCAATGCGATGGCCAGTACAAGTAAGCTTGATAGCGCGAAGCGCATCAATACAACGGCGGTTTCTTGGTGGATCGTATCAATCGAGGCGATAGAAAGCACCGCCTTTCTAGTCGTGGGGGAGTTTCCTAGCTGGGACGAGGCCATCGTTCGTTATTTCAGATCGTCTAACACACCCAGTGCACTTTGATGTTGGTTGTTCGCCGGTTTGGCAATTACCGTGCATGTTCGCCCGGCAACGAGTAATTCTGCGGGAGGGGCAGTATCAAACTCAACCCTGACGGGTATGCGTTGTGCTAGTCGTACCCATGGGAATGTTTGTTGAACATCCGGTAGTAATTGGCTGCTGGCGTTTTGATTGGTGTCTGCGATACCTCTACCAACGCTGACGACATGCGCGCCGAATGTTCTGTTATCGCCGAGAAAGCTGACTTTCACCGGGGTGTTAGGTTGCAAACCGTAAATTCGGTTTTCCTGAAAGTAGCCGACCACATAAAAACTGCGTTTATCAATGAAGGCGAGCGTGCGATCGCCGGCGTCTAGGTACGTCCCGATACGTAAATGCATATTGGTGACGTAACCATCAGACGGCGCGTGAATTTGCGTTCTGGACAAGTCCAATTCGGCTTTTTGAAGCATCGCAGTGGCTGCTGCAACGGTCGCTCGTTGCGCTGCAAAGGCAAGATTGGCATTACGTCTATCTTCCACGGTGATCAGGCCTTTGGGAATGTTGTCGCGACGTTCAGCTTCTTCTTTGAGTTGCTCAAGTTTTACTTGGGCTGCTTTTAACTGCGCCGTGGCGAGTTCTTTGGCGATCGTATAGTCACTTGGGTCGATCTCCAATAATACGTCGCCCCGTTTCACGTACTGGTTATTGGTAACATGCAGTGCAACGATGTTGCCTTTGATTTCCGCACTGATCTCGGCAATTTCTGCCCGCAAGCGACCGTCGCGAGTCCAGGGAGCCAGCACGTATTGGCTCCATAAAGCCGAAAACGCATATCCAGCGACAACTACCACCAAAAGCGTGGCCGATAATTTCAAAATCCGTTTTTTCAAGCTATCCACCTATTCACGATTGAACAGACGATGATAAGTAGGCAAAAATCCACGAGACCCGGGTGCCAAAACCATTCATCGAAGGGAACCTTACGCAACAGAAATCGCAACACTAGCCAAATCAATGTGCCAATCACAACCACTTTGAACAGTGGGGGAAATGCCAGAGAACCCATGACTAGCCAGTCTTGCATGATTTTACCTTGTTACCCTGAAGCGCTTTGGTGTAAGTGTAGATCAGGCAATAAAAAAGGGCGCAACTGCGCCCTTGGGGAATGAAGGTGTCAATGGATGTGTGGTTTATAGCTAGCCAAATTGATTCATGGTGTTGTCGTCACCAGCTGCTTTTAACGCGGCATCACCCGAGAAGTATTCTTTGTGGTCATCACCCATATCCGAGCCTGCCATGTTCTGGTGTTTAACACAGGCAATGTGTTCGCGGATTTCTTTACGTTGTACGCCGGTTACATAGGCCAGCATGCCTTCAGCGCCGAAGTAGCCTTTGGCGAGGTTGTCGGTCGATAATGCTGCTGTGTGATAAGTTGGCAACGTAATCAAGTGGTGGAATATGCCGGCCTCTCTTGCTGCATCTTGTTGGAAGTTGCGAATACGATCGTCGGCTTCATTTGCCAATTCGGTATCGTCATAATGCGCGCTCATCAAACTATTGCGATCGTAGCTGGTCAAGTCACGGCCTTCTTCTTGCCATGCATCGAATACCTGCTGGCGGAAGCTCAACGTCCAGTTGAATGATGGGCTGTTGTTGTAAACCAGTTTTGCGTTAGGTACGACTTCGCGGATACGATTTACCATTGCGCCGATCTGCCCAACATGGGGTTTTTCGGTTTCAATCCAAAGTAGGTCGGCACCGTGCTGCAATGAGGTAATGCAATCGAGCACGACGCGATCTTCGCCTGAGCCGTTGCGGAACTGGAAGAGGCCACTTGGAAGACGACTCGGTTTAAGCAGCTTGCCGTTCGCTTTTACAACAACGTCGCCGTTTTCGATGTCGGCAGCACTGTCGATATATTCGCCTTCAAGGAAGCTATTATACTGATCGCCAAGATCTCCAGCCTCCTGAGTAACAGCGATCTGTTTAGTGAGGCCGGCGCCCAATGAGTCGGTGCGAGCAACGATGACGCCGTCATCAACGCCAAGCTCAAGAAATGCATAACGGACAGCGCGTATTTTGGCGAGAAAGTCCTCGTGCGGCACGGTAACTTTACCGTCTTGGTGTCCACATTGTTTTTCGTCCGATACCTGATTTTCGATCTGAATGCAGCAAGCGCCGGCTTCGATCATTTGTTTGGCCAGAAGGTAGGTTGCCTCTGCATTACCAAACCCTGCGTCAATGTCGGCGATAATTGGCACAACATGGGTTTGGAAACCGTCGATTTGTTTCTGGATTGCTTTTTCTTTGACGTTATCTGACGCATCTCGTGCTGCATCAAGCGCGCGGAATAAGCCACCTAATTCTCTTGCATCAGCTTGTTTCAAGAAGGTGTATAGCTCTGCAATCAAACTCGATACTGCGGTCTTTTCATGCATTGATTGGTCGGGAAGTGGGCCGAACTCGGATCTTAACGCTGCGACCATCCAGCCGGATAGATACAGATAACGACGATCGGTGTTACCAAAGTGCTTTTTAATCGAAATCATTTTTTGTTGGCCGATAAAGCCGTGCCAGCATCCGAGGGATTGTGTGTACATTGACGTATCGGCATCGTAACGTGCCATATCGTCGCGCATGATTTTTGCTGTGTATTTGGCGATATCGATACCTGTCAAAAAGCGGTTCTGGGTACGCATACGTGCTGCGTATTCCGGGCTAATTGCTTTCCAGGTTTCCCCGTGCTGGTGACAGGTATCAGCGATTGCGTTGATTTGATCGTTGTAGGTAGACATTCAGGCTGCCCTCGTTAATACGTTGTAAATGACGTTGATAATAAGTTTGGTCTGGACGGCTTAATTTGGCGAATTTATGTCCCTGATCTATAGCATTCATGACATGAATAATGGTTTTTCAAGGCCTTTACTAAATGTAGGTGAGATGCGTGCAAATGGTTAAAGTTTGATCTGCATGACTGTTTCTAAGTAAATGTCTTTCTGATTTTTTGTATTAAACAGGCTTTAGCTCGTCGTTCGTTTTATCCGCATCATTTACCCCGGTTAAAGCCCCCCAGCTTGCGATCGAGGCGAATTAACGCGTCTGTTTGCCGTAATGGCAACGCCAAATGATGTATCTAAGCGAGATCAATGTGCAACGCTTAAAGAGGGAGGAGTAATGCACAATATGTGCGCAGCCATAGTTTTTCTACCACAAACAGCCGCTTAGCTCTGAAGCGCGGCCTGATGCGGTGAGGTAGTGTGCGAGCGATGTGGTTGCTAAGAGCGGCGGTTAATCCGCTGCGGATGAAAGGGGCTAAAACTCACGTTGGTCGAAAGACAAAGTTAGATTTAATGTAATTTCAAATACGCAAAACGCCCATGAAGGGCGTTTTCACGAAATTTGATGCAAATTACTCTTTTTCAGTGTGAGTGTTGACGATGTATAAATCGAACTTCGCAAGATGAACAAGTTTGTGGGCGACTGAACCTACATGCATGCCGCTGTGATGGTTATTGCCGATGATAACAATATCGGCACCAATTCGATGCGCTACCGCATAGAGTCTATTGGCTGGGTTACCGATCACGACATGGCAGTTTTCGGTAAGGATGTCATCGCCACCGAGTTCAAGTAATAACTTGCGTGCGGCAGTTTCATTCTGATTGGTTATCTCTTTCAGTTCGTCCCCTAAAATCCCCAGTGTTAATGCGGCTGTATACGACGAGGTAACGGGCGGAGCAACATGAATAAGGTGCAGTTCGGCGTCTGATGAATGCGCAAAGGCACGGGCCTTTTCAATCACTGTTTTACTGGCTTCCATGGATTCAAAATCTACAGCAGCTAATACAATTTGCATGGTGAACTCCTTGATTATTTCGTTTGCTCAGGGCTGATCTTATGTCGGTCTGGCAGTGACTTATTGGACGCCCTTAATTGAATAGACGCGTATTGTTGATGTTGGTTCATGCTAACACTCCTGAAAACACGCAAATTAATCTTAATCAAAAGGGTAGTAGATAATGTGTTAGTCGTTGGGAGTGCTATTTATATAGTGTTAGATGCATTTTTATGGCGGCATTTAATGAGTGTTAGTGCCTATTCTGCGGACTACTTAGTTATGTTAAAAGTAATGTGACTTTAACGGTCACTATAAGTAACCTTTGATGGGTATTCGGTATTATTAGTTGAGAAGGACTTATGGCAAGAATAAAAATCCCGGAAGGTAGTGGCAGTGAAGCTGAGCGATTATTTTCAATATCATCGCCAACAGCGCATGCGTTAGCGGTGGTATCTGGCTCCATCTATACCCAGCGCGTCATTAGCATGCGCGAGCGTGAGGCGATACGCATGCGCGTCGCTGATCTGAATCAATGTCAGATCTGTCTGGGTTTCAGATTTCCAGAGTTGCACGAAGAGGGTGTTACTGAAGAGTTTTATCAGGCGGTTATTGATTGGCGCGCTAGTAATGAATTGTCAGATCGAGAAGCTCTACTTGCGGAATATGCAGAACGCTACGCGATAGACCACTTAAATATTGATGACGCGCTTTTTGTACGCCTGAATGCAATTTTTACAGCAGAAGAGATCGTTGAGGCGACCGCCATTATCGGCGGGCTTATCGCTAACGGACGTATGCTGCAGGTTTTACAACTCGATCAGCAGTGTGCCATCGCCATCGATGATAGTGATTTTTCTGCGAGTTAAGCGATGTAGGTGGGGTGTTATTTCTGTTATTTCAACCCCAATTGCTGCATTCGGTAGGTAAGCGTCGAAGGCTTGAGCCCTAGTCGTGCGGCAGCGCCGTTTTTGCCTGCGATTTTATTGTTGCAGGCTTTCATTGCGCGTTCAATATTGCCACGCTGGAACGCTATCATTTGGGCTTCTGTTAAAATTTGATCATCTGCTGACCCAGTATTGCCGTCAGTGCTTTCGTCGATACTTCTTTCGATGATTTCCGCACCCATCAGTGAGGGCATCGCTAGGTCAAGTCTGAGTTTTCTATCTGTGCTCATGATAACAGCACGTTCAATCACGTTTTTTAGCTCTCGAATATTTCCGGGCCAATTGTATTTTTCAAGTGCCTTTACTTGGCTTTTGGTGATTACGACGGGGTCTCTGCCGAAGTCGTTGCATGTCAATGTCAGGAAGTGCCGTGCAAGTACGCCGATATCAGCTTGTCGTTCTCGTAGTGCCGGCACGGTTATCGGGAACACGCTAAGCCGATAGTAAAGATCCTCGCGGAAACGACCCGCTTCAGCTTCGGCCAACAAGTCTTTATTGGTTGCGGCCACGATGCGAACATCAACTTTGATGGTAGATTCGTCTCCAACGCGCTCGAACTCCTGCTCTTGCAATGCACGTAGTAACTTGCCTTGCAGGTCGAGGGGGATCTCACCAACTTCGTCGAGAAATAACGTGCCCCCATTCGCAAGCTGTAAGCGTCCTACTCGATCTCGATGCGCCCCTGTAAATGAGCCTTTTACGTGCCCAAAGAATTCACTTTCGAATAAATCTTGTGGAATTGATGCGCAATTAACTTTGACCATGGGGCCGTTTTTGCGTGGACTGTGATTATGAATTGCACGCGCGAACATTTCTTTACCGACACCCGACTCGCCTAAAACCAATACGCTAGAAGGGGTGTTGGCGACGGCTTCAATCTGTTGCAGGGTTCGTTGCAACGACAAACTGCTGCCAACAATTTCACCAAAGTTCTTTTGGATATTTATCTCGTCACGCAGATAGTCGCGCTCTTGTTCGAGTTCTTCTTTGAGTTTTTTTATCTCTCGGAAGTCGCTTTCGCGCTGTTGTTCGAAAGTTAGGCGTTCAGAAATATCGCGAAATAGAACCACGGCCCCTTCAATTTTTCCTGCTTCGATAATAGGGCTGGAAATATATTCGACGGGTACAGGGTGGCCGTCTTTGTGCCAAAACACTTCGTCTTCAACGCGGTGTTCGGTGCCATCGGCAATCGCTGCGTAGATTTTGCAGTCTTCTTGAGCGTAGTTGCTGCCGTCGGCATGCGAATGGTGGTGGTGTGCGTGTAGTTTCTCGCCAATGATGTCTTTGTGATCCCAGCCCAGTATGCGTGTTGATGCTTCGTTGGCGAAAGTGGCGTTGCCATTGGCGTCAAGGCCATAGATACCTTCGCCTGCCGCTTTAAGTATGAGTTCGTTCTGGTTTTTCAGGCGTCGGATAACATGGGCGCTGTCGATTTGTTCACTGGTCATCGAAAGCAGATTGATGACCTTATCTTGTTGCAGTGCGTCTAACCATGCGAATACACGCGCACTGTCGCCACAGCCCTTAAGATTGACGGCGATAAAAGGATCCTTTGCGGAATCTTCGGCAACGGCGATTAAATGGTTCTTTACCCGCTCAACATCTTCAGGTTGAACGAGATGTGTAATATCGACCGCGGCGAGCCCTTTGGTGAGTTTGTCGTACCAATTGCTGCTGATACTGATCAGTGTTAACTCAAAGTCGAATTGGGCCATGCATAGGGGGTTGTTGGTGATCTGTACCGTCATATATCGAAGTATCCAAGTCCAAAATATTGAGAGTTATGTTTCAGTTATTTGTCNGTCTCAGATAATTGAGACGACGAATATCGTCTAACGTGCTGAATTACAACGATATCCTAATGTGGCATGACTTTGGCTATATCTGGCAGAGAGAAGAGGCTACCACTCTATCTCAGTAAGAACAATCAAAGCCTGATGGCGGAGGAATACCATGAGTCGCCCACCTTTACCCCCATTCAATGAAGAAACTGCTCGCGCTAAAGTACAAGCTGCTGAAGACGCGTGGAACACCCGAGACGCGAAGACGGTTTCACTGGCATATACCCCGGATTCTCGCTGGCGCAACCGAGATACGTTTCTGCGAGGCCGCGAAGAAATTCAGGCGTTTTTGTCTGGAAAATGGCAGCGTGAACTGGACTACAAGCTTAAAAAAACACTGTGGTCTTACACTGGCAATCGCATTGCCGTGACATTCTATTACGAGTGGCGTGATGCTAGCGGACAATGGTATCGCTCTTACGGTAACGAGCTTTGGGAATTCGATGACGACGGGCTAATGCGTGAACGTATTGCCAGCATCAATGATTTGGCGATCGACGAATCAGAACGGACACTGTGATGTCAGACTCTGTAGACTGCACATCGATCATCGAATTGCGAAAGGATGCGGCAGAGAGTTAGTTGATGGGCGGCAGGGCATTCTAGACCTGTCGCTCCATCCTGATTGTTCGTACAATGAAATATCAATTGATCTAACGAATTTGGGCCCAACGTTGATAGATTTTTCTGTTAAGAGAGGGCTGATATTTAACTGGCCAGGTTTTTACATGACGCCCAATACCTCTCCGACGTTAAAACTTCCGTTAAATATGGAATTCGACCAACGTATCGCTATTGATACGCGTGTATCCCAATGGCTCGCGAGCCCCAAGTCTGGTGTATGGCGCAAGCCGTTGGCGCGTGAAGACGCGGAACAAGGCCACGCAACCAGTATCGTGCGATATGACCCGGGGGCGAGCTTTCATGCCCATGGACATCCAGGTGGCGAGGAGATTCTGGTGCTAAGGGGAACCTTTAGCGATGAAACGGGCGATTATGGCGCGGGAACGTATTTTCGCAATCCAGAAGGATTTCGACATGCACCCTTTAGCGAGGATGGTTGCGAGATACTGGTAAAGTTACATCAGTTTGACGAAGGAGATACCTCACACGTTGTTGCCGATACCAATTCAGACGATTGGCAAACGCTGAGCGAGGGCGTGCAAAAGCAGCCACTCCATCAGTTTGGTGACGAATGTGTGTATATGCTGCGCGTTAACGCAGGTGTTAACCTGCGTATGGCTGCCGATCTGCATGGCGAAGAGATATATATTTTACACGGGCGTATGAACGATAAGTTTGGCGAGTATGGGCGTGGAGCCTGGATTCGGAGCCCGCATGCGGGCTCCGAGCGTTATGTCTCTGAGAATTTGCTGGTTTGGGTGAAAACGGGTCATTTCCGCGTTTGACCCTGAGTGCATGACTCTCTGATTGAGAGCCGGCCTCTATGCGTATTACGACTAGCGCGCGCGTAAATGCGCCATGGCGGCTTCGACGCCACCACTACCGATTGCTGCCCCTTGATGTTTTAGCGTGCTTTCGAGCGCGGCCAAGCAAAGCAGAATATTCTCTTTGCGGCTGGCATGCCCCATCAAACCGATACGCCATACTTTGCCTGCGAGGCTGCCGAGCCCAGAGCCGATCTCGAGGCCATAATCGGCCAGCAATTGTTGCCTTACTGCCAGATCATCAACACCAGCAGGAATTTTAACGGCATTGAGTTGTGCCAGTCTTTCGTTTTCGGGAACGATCAAATCAAGCCCGATGGCATCCAGTCCGGCTTTCAATGTGAGGTGATTTTGGTAATGGCGATTCCAAGCGTTTTCTAACCCTTCTTCTTTGACCAAAACGAGTGATTCATGCAATGCGTACATCGCGTTAACTGGCGCAGTATGGTGATAGGCTCGCTTGCCGCCGCCAATCCAATATCCCATGATGAGTTCAAGATCGAGAAACCAGCTCTGGACTTGGGTTTTTCGGTTTTTGATCTTATCAATGGCGGCCGTGCTCAGCGTAATTGGCGAAATCCCCGGTACACACGAGAGACACTTTTGAGTGCCTGAGTAGGCAGCATCTATCTGCCAATTATCGATCTCGAGCATGCTGCCACCGAGTGATGTCACTGTATCGACAATCGTAAGGCAGTCAAATTGCTTGGCGATTTGGCATAGGGTTTTTGCGTCACTTTGAGCACCGGTTGATGTTTCCGCATGAACAAAGGCAACTATGGATGTTTCTGGGTTGTTGCGTAATGCCTCTTCGAGTTTCTCAGGCGACACAGCTCGCCCCCATTCGTCTTCTACCATTATCGCAATACCGCCAGCACGAACGACGTTTTCACGCATGCGGCCGCCAAATACACCGTTTTGGCAGATAACAACGGTATCGCCGGGCTCAACCAGATTAACAAAACACGCTTCCATACCCGCAGAGCCGGGGGCAGAAATCGGTAGGGTTAGTGCATTTTGGGTTTTAAATACGTATTGAAGCAGGGTTTTGATGCTATCCATCAGCTCAATAAACAAGGGGTCTAAATGCCCAATGGTCGGTCGAGCGAGCGCTTCGAGAACGCGTGGAGAAACATCTGAAGGTCCGGGCCCCATCAGTGTGCGTTGGGGCGGGTAAAATGAACGTGTCATAGGTATCTCCTAAGATGTCGACTTTGAATTGTCGATCTATCGTAATGGCCGCCGGTTTTATGACAATGAAGCGCTATCTATCGCGTGATGTCATTTCAGTTGTGCAGTGCTTCCAGTTGGTGATCTAACCAATGGTGCCAGTCAGATAGGCCACTTCCGTCTTTGACAGACAATTGAATGATTTTAATCCCCGGATTAATCGAGCGGGCATATTGGATGCAGCGGTCGACATCAAAATCAACATAGTTCAGTAAGTCGGTTTTGCTGATAATCATAAGGCTCGCATGATAGAACGCATCGGGGTATTTCAACGGTTTATCATCGCCTTCGGCCACTGATAATATGACGACTTTATGCGTTTCACCAAGATCAAAGTTGGCCGGACAAACAAGATTACCGACGTTTTCGATAAATAACACACTGTTATCCGACGCTGGCTGCATCTGTAATGCGCTTTGAATCATGCGGCTATCAAGGTGGCAGCCCTTACCCGTATTGATTTGCAGTGCCGGTGTGCCGGTTGATGCAATACGCTCGGCGTCGTGCGCCGTTTGCTGGTCACCTTCAATAACCTGTCGTGGTGCCGGTGATTGCCAATCAGTCAGGGTTTTAACAAGTAAACTGGTTTTACCGGCGCCGGGGCTCGACAGTAAATTGATGGCGAGGATGTTTCGACGGCTAAGTTGATCCCGATTATCATCCGCGACCGCACGGTTTGCAGCCATCAAAGAGGTACCGACATTGAGCTTCCGCAGGGTGGTGGTTGGCGTGTATACACGTTGATCAGCGTGAGCACATGTTTCAGACGAGGTCGCATGAACAGGTTTTAGGGTGATTTTTTCGCCATCGCAACCGCAGGTAGTGCACATAGAATTCTCGCTTACACCGGTTTTGCCAGTGGATGTTTATCATAACTGCCGGCAATGTCATCAGCAGATGCTTCAGAAATAACGGTTCGTTTAAATAGCTATCTGTGAACGGCGTTTGCACCGGTTGTTTCAGTTTCGCTGCTTGCTACATAGATGGCGATCAACTGCGCATCATCACCGCCGATTTTTTTGCTGCCGGTTTGATGACATTCGGGGCAGGAGGTGTACACGGTATTTGCGTTGTAGGTATGTTTGCAAGCTCGACATTGAAGTTGCCCGGTCACGATGCCGATAGCAAGCGATGCGCCGTCAATCACCGTTCCTTCTGCCAACGCTTGTAGAGCAAATTCTAGGGCGCCGGGGTCTACGCAGGATAGCTCGCCTACCTCAACTTCGATTTTTTCAACGCGCTCGAATCGATTCTTCTGAGCTTGTTGCTCGATACATTCGATAAGGTTTTCAGCCAATGATACTTCGTGCACAGCGCTCCCCGTGTTCTTGGTGCCAGATTTTATGCCAACTGGCGGTGTCGGGCATGTTTGCCAGATGAGTCACCAGCGTTTTTGCCAAATCAAGATGGTTAATGCAATCACTGGTGAGGGGTTCTCCCAATTCAAATGCGTTGCCTTGGATCGCCAGTAGAAAACACGCAGGTAGGGGTTCATCTGAGAGCATGGATGTCATTGCCAATATGGCTTCAGGAGTTTGTTGATGTGTGGTCAATTGCCAGCTGGCCTCTGGCATTATCGGTTTGAACAATACCGGCGCATCAATCAATCCACAGTCGATAAAAATCACCTTGTCAGCGCCCAGTAAATCATAGGCATTTTCAGGATTGAGTTGTAGAGTTTCGATGTAACGTAGCCGGTAATGATCGCTGCGATGCCCTAAGCTTTCTCGCAGAGCTTCAAGCAATATTGGCGCGGCTGCGTCATCTTGGCGTGCCGGGTTGCCAGACCCAATAATAACGAGGTGCGGCAGCGGGTCAGGCAAGTGCATGTATGTTCCCCCTTGAGTCTTTGCTAACTGCATGCAGTCGTTTGCCGTTGAGGTGCTGTAATTCAACAATCAAGGGCATTTGGCCAACAGCGTGGGTAGCGCACGACAAACAAGGGTCATACGCTCTTACAGCGACTTCCAGAAGGTTGAGCAGGCCTTCATCAATCGTGTTTCCATCGAGATGCTGGTTGGCGACATCACAAATGGCTTGGTTCATTGCCCAGTTGTTACTGGTGGTGGACACAATTAAGTTTGCCATTGTCACACGGTCTTCATCATCAACTTCATAGTGATGAAACAGTGTGCCGCGCGGCGCTTCGATAACGCCAATACCGGAGGGTTGTCGCTCACCGTGAGTAATCAGGTCGCGGCTCATCAAATCCGGGTCTCTTAGTACGCGCCGAATGGCTTCAGCACAATGCAGTGCTTCGATCATTCTGGCCCAATGGTAGGCGAGGCTGAGATGGCAGAGCGGTGTTCCCGCAATTAGCATGAAATCCTGGCGGCAACTTTCTGCTAGAGGGGTATCGAAGAAGTCGCAATTATTCACTCGCGCCAAAGGCCCTACCTTGTACCAGCCACTATCGGCATTATTTGCCTGTTGACGCTGATCTGCAAGATAGGGGAATTTCATGTAAGACCAGTTTCGTGCTTCTTCATGAATTAAGTCGAAATAACGGTCGCACGGAAATTGATCAAACATCATGGAGCCATCAGCATCGCGAACACGTATTTGCCCATCGTACAGTTCAAACGCACCGTCTGGCCGATTGATAGATAGGCAGGGCGATGGTAAATCTGCAAAATTGAGGGGTGGTGTACAAACACGTAAGCTTGTTGAAACCGTTTTTTTGCCCGCCTTTGGCGCCGATTCTAACCAAGAAGATGCGGCGCTTCTGGATATGTGTACCCCACACGTTGACTCAAGAGGCAATGCAGCGCGTTGGGCAATGACAACCGACAGTTATGTGGTTAACCCGTTGGAATTCCCCGGCGGTAATATCGGCGACTTAGCCGTCGCTGGTACCTGTAACGATTTGGCGATGCGCGGGGCCATCCCCAAATATCTGAGTGCTGGTTTTATTCTGGAAGAAGGGCTTAGCATTACGTTACTAACAAAGATTGTGCGTTCGATGGCTGCGCAAGCAAAAGACGCTGGGGTTCAGATTATCACCGGCGATACCAAAGTTGTTGAGCGCGGCAAAGGTGATGGTGTGTTTATCAATACTGCGGGGGTTGGTGTGGTCGCAGATGAATTTATTGATGTGCCGGGCATTAATAATATCGCTGCTGGCAACGCGGTGATTCTCAGTAATGATATTGGTCGTCATGGTGCTGCGGTATTAGCGAGCCGGGAGCAAACCGCATTCGATAGCGATATCGTCAGTGATTGCGCGTTATTGAGCCCTGTAGTTGGCTCACTCGCCTCAGCTGGTATTGTACCGCGCGCTATGCGTGATTTAACACGCGGCGGCCTCGCGACGGCGCTTGTAGAGATGGCTGATGGCTCGGGGATGGATGTCCATATCACCGAATCGCAGATCCCGATTCACCCGACGGTCGATGCGGCCTGTGAAGTATTTGGCCTCAACGCGCTGCAAGTCGCTAATGAAGGATGTTTTGCGTTATTCGTTGCTGAGAGTGATGTTGAAAAAGCTTTGGGGGTTCTACGCCAATGGCCGCAGTGTCGTGCAGCAACGCGCATTGGTGTAGTGCGTCAGGCAGGTGCTGCGCGCCCTCGTGTACTTATGCAAACGGCGTTTGGATCTGACCGGCTTGTACACGCGCTATCTGGTGAGCAGCTTCCTCGGATCTGCTGATTTTAGATGAACTTTCACATCTATATCATTGGTTATATTGGTAAAGATGTCGTTTTTTCTGCCATTTCTCCCTGTAGTTTTCTTCCTTTTATCTCTTTTTGATGAACCCGCTGGCCGCATTGCCTTTCCAATGAATCGTATTCATAACCTTGCTGGGTGATGCATGGAACAGATTAAAGAGAACGATTGGGTAAAGCCCACAGTTGATAATCGCGGGTTGATGTTCAAAAAGATGATTCGCAATAGTCAGGCTTTTGTCGATTCGACGGGCAAGTTTGATAAACCGGTTCTTGATCTCGGTTGCGCGTATGGGGTTGCAACAATACCAACCCTTGAAAAAGGCCAAGCCGTTATTGCGTGCGATCTTGAGCAGCGGCACTTGGATCAGTTGGTCGATGCTGTTCCTAAGACTTACCATTCCTTGCTAATGACAGTCTGTGCCTCATTCCCAGAGGGCATTGAGCTCCCCGATGAAAGCATTAGTGCTGCGTTATCTTCTTATGTTTTTCATTTCTTAAAGGGCCCTGAGCTACAGATTGGACTGCAAAATATCTACCGCTGGCTACAACCGGGAGGCAAGCTGTATATCAATGTTGGTACGCCTTTTATTAAGAGCTTTGACACATTGGATGCATTTCACCAACGTAAGGAGCAAGGTGAGCGGTGGCCGGGCGAGTTGTATGAAGACGATATTCCTGAGCACTCTCAGGCTAAGTTTTCTGAAGAGTCACGTTGTCAGTTTATGCATCTTTTTACTATTGAAACCATGACTAGAGAGCTAGAAGATGCTGGCTTTGAAGTCGAAAGTAGTTTTTACGATGAGCTTGTTATGTGTGATGAGTATCGAGAATTTTTCTCTGGTGGCGGCAAAGGCGTGCTTTGTTTAGTTGCTAAAAGACCTGATCCAGACATAGCTCACTAGCAGGTGCTCGGTGATGGGTAATTGAGCATTACTCATCATCGTATTTCAGTATTCCATCCAACATCATTTGTTCGTTTTTTCTTACTATCTGAATGATGCCTCATTTTTGTCCTGTCGATTCTCTCTCCTATAGACACTGTTTATTCGCCACTGTGTGTTCGATACAAAAACGGCTGGTGTTCGGTTATTTCAAATTACTATATATCTAGCTCCGCTCTGGGGTTATTTGTTATTGATGCTCATTTGACAGAGTCAGCCTTCGTTACAAAGATGTAATGAAATATGACTAATAATGAGAGGGAATTCACATGATTCAGGTACGTTTCACCATTTTGGTGTCGGTACTTGTTCTTATGGCTGGATGCATGGAGCAGGGCCTAACGATAAAAACGCCGGAAAATGGCAAGCAATACGCAGGACTACACAACGAACCTCCGCCAATAGATAACGGATTATCACAATTGCCGGCACAAATCGAAATACGCTATAGCAAAAATCAAGGCCCACGAAAGATCTACCTCAATGGTCAATCTGTTGGAGATCAATTCAGTTACGAGCCAACACGCGCTTGGATGAATCTGCATGAGGTTCGCGATTTTCTCGTGCAGGGCAGCAATAAACTTCATGTTGATCCGTTAAAATTCGGCCCTTCAATACGTTTCAAGTTTGATAATAAAGGACCGGAAGTTTTCACCACATTCACGTGTTTTTCTGGTGATGACAGTTGCCCGGTTAGTAGCAACGAAGTAAAGATTCGCATGGGCTCTGATGAGGCCAATGAGATTACGTCATTGGTTATCAACGGTACACCTGCCTCACGCAGTGCAGATCACGACAATGAATGGGAAGTTACCACGCCAGCTACGCCGACCAACAATCTCTTCGCTATCGTCGCTGAGGATAATTTCGGCTATCGCGAGACTACCCATTTTTTGAAAGATGGAGCCCGTATTGATGAAATATTCCGCGCCAAAGTAGGTGAGTCGGCGATTCGAGGTCTAACCCCGATACTCGATACACAGATATCTAATACGGATTTGGATGAATCTGCGTTGAATGCGGCGGGGCTTGATACTGAGCGCTGGCTTGACGCAGGGAACCTGCTTGTAGCCATTTTATGGGTACGAATTAAAGAGATCAAAATCGGTGATGCCGTTATTAACGACTTTTCGTTTAAAGATGGCAATCTTATCGCATTGGACATGGATATGGTTCGCGCTGATGACGGAACCGTCGGCGTCGACGTTATCGTTGAAACAACGTCTTCATGCCTAGTGACTGGTTGTTTTTGTTGGCCTTGGCAGTGTGGTGATCCTGCTCGTCGGCCTCAGCAGCCGGGAGGACATGGCATGACGTCGCCAGTGCGTTCACATTTATATATTGGCACCATGAATATTGACGGTGATGTTCGCGTTAATTTGAATCACGGCGCATTTGATGTCGATCTTCTCAGCAACCTGCAACTCAATATGAACGATGTATCCGGTGACGGATTTGCGCCTATTATCAACTTGTTCAGCGGCCTTGGTATTTTCAAATCCATCATGCGCGGCATTATTGGTACGACCATCGATAATAACCTCAATACGATTCGTCTTGGCTTCAATATCACTAATGACGAAGGCCAAAATTTTGACCTCGTTACCCGTGCAGAAACCGTCAGCACCGATGCCGACAATCTGTACATGACTTACAGCGGCCAGATGGAAATACGCGATCGGGATCCTTTGGTGCCAAGAACGCTTGGCTCTCGATATGAACCTAATGCCCTAGGCAATTACTTGAGCATTGATCACCCAAACTCGAATAATCACGACAGTAACCTCGAAGTTAACCTGAACAGTAACATCATCAATCAGGGGTTTAACAATCTCTATAACATCGGGATGACTCACATTACTGTGACGTTAGCAGACCAAGAAGTGCATTTTGGGCCGCATGCAGTGGGCCACGATATCGGCAAAGAGGGCGACCGAAAAATGGAGCTAGTGCCAACGGGGCCTGGAACCATGAAGTTTCTCAAAGGCGATACTAATCAGGCGACGCTGACCTACCAAAATGCGTCACTAACGATATATCGGAAGAGTGATACGACATGGGAAGAAGAGTTTATCGCTAATGCCGATATCTCAGCTGGCGTATTAATGGAAGCACGGGGCAATGTTTTTGATATGACAATCAACGGCGCACCGGATCTCAAGTTGAATCAGGTTGTAAATCGTAGCCCGCTTCCGATATCGGATGCTTTTATTGAGAATGTTGTTAATTTGGCGTTTGAGGTTTTATATCCCTTGTTATCCGATACGCACTTAAGTATCGATATTCCGAACGTTGATAACCCTGACTATCCGTTTACGGCTGAAGTTACCACAGATGATTTCAATTCACGTAACGGGCATCTGCGTTTCAGCATGGGTATCGAGCCGACACCGCGATAATTAGGCCTGTTGGTTGAGGGACAATCAGTAAAACACCTCTCTAATGAGGTGTTTTAGATTCCTCTACTAGGAAAACTCTTTGGACGCTGTAAAGTCCTAATATCATCTGCAACCCAAATCGCGGGGCGTGTATGTACAAAAAGATATTAGTTTGCTTGGATCTTGCCGGTGAACCAGACCAAGTGCTGGCCAAGGCACAACCCATCATTGAGCATTGTTCGGCAGATTATTTAATCGTGTATTGCATCGAGAAGCCGGTTACTGGCCTCGGTGAATTGGAATCTGGGCGCAGCCTGAACAGCTGGGTACAGCTAAAACAAGAGGTAATGCCGCACCTGACGGATATTGTTGCTGAATCCGGGTTGGATCCTACTCATGCGACGATTGAGATCGGCCATATCGGTGACACGTTGCTCGATTTGGCTGAAGAAGGGGAGTTTGATTTAATTCTGGTAGGCAGTCACGGTCGTCACGGATGGCGATTGTTACTGGGCTCAACCGCCAATGCTATTTTGCATCATGCCAAAATGGATGTACTTGCCGTCCGGATTCAGGATTAACGCCGTTCTATCGCCATAGCTCTGGGTTTATCGCAAGCCCTTGCCAATGAAGATAAGGGAGTTAATGAAAGTTTCGCGACTTAGTTTTTAAGGCGGGTAATGCCTCCGAGTGATTTTCAATTCTCCCTGCAATCACATGCACAACGTTATCTTTAATCTCGACTGTCCCTTTTACATAGAGAAGTCGGCCACTCAGTATTTCCTGGCGGAAGTACTCCTGAATATATTGCCAGATCACCACGTTGATATTACCGGTTTCATCTTCCAACGTTAAAAAGAGGGTGCCGCCGGCAGTACCTGGGCGTTGGCGGCCGGTCACAACGCCAGCAACTTCTATCAGAGATTTGTTGCGACATAGAGGGAGTTGTTTTGCGGGGGTGCAGTGGCTAAATGGTGGGCGTTCACGTACCAATTGCATTGGGTGGTGGTCTAGTGATAGCCCAGTATTATGGTAATCAGCCACCATATCATCAATTACTGACGGGGCTTTGATGTATGTTGACATTGATTCGCGCTGACTATCATTCTGCCTACCGGAAGAGGGATGTTTCTGATGAGGTTGATCAACAAGGAATGGATCTTCCATCTCCAAAGCCTGCCAATACGCCTCGCGTCGATTGGCAGAAAAAGCCTGTAAGGCATTGGCATCAATCATTTTTTTCAATGTCAGATTGTCGATTAACTTCCGGTTTTTTAGGTCGGCTAGGCTAGTAAATGGCGTTTGTTTTCGTGATTCGGTAAGTGCGCCTGCGCTCGCCTCTCGAAACCCTTTGATCAACCGGAACCCCAATCGAATAGCGACAGGTTGGTCATCATCCAATACCAGCTGATGATCAAAGTGACTGTAGTTTACACACACAGGTAAAACCGTAACGTGATGACGCTGTGCATCCTGCACCAGCTGTGATGGCGAATAAAACCCCATTGGCTGGCTATTGAGTAGTGCGCAGTAAAAGGCATGCGGATGGTGACATTTCACCCACGATGAAAAATACACCAAAATGGCAAAGCTGGCGGAATGTGACTCGGGAAACCCGTAACTCCCAAAGCCTTTCATTTGCTCAAATAAACGTTCTGCAAATGTTTGGTCGTAACCTCGTTTCAGCATCCCCTCGATTAACTTGTCGCGGAATTGATAGAGGTTGCCGTTTTTACCCCAGCTGGCCATAGCACGGCGTAACTGATCGGCTTCGCCACCGCTAAAACCTGCGGCAACCATAGTGAGTTGAATCACTTGTTCTTGAAAAATCGGCACACCTAGTGTGCGCTCAAGTACCGTTTTAATCTCGTTATTTGGATAGCTCGCCAGCTCTTCGCCATTACGCCGTTTCAAATAGGGGTGCACCATGTCCCCTTGAATCGGACCGGGTCGGACGATAGCAACCTCGATAACTAGGTCGTAAAAACAGCGGGGTTTTAATCGGGGTAACATGGATATCTGCGCGCGCGACTCCACCTGAAAGACACCAATGCTGTCTCCTCGGCAGAGCATGTCATACACGGCTGGGTCTTCCCGAGGAATGTCTTGCATGCTTTGCAATGCGGGTTGGTATTGTTGAATCATATTGACGGCTTTATGCAGGGCGCTAAGCATACCGAGAGCGAGAATATCCACCTTCAGCAAGCCGAGGATTTCGATGTCGTATTTATCCCACTGAATGACGGTACGGCCTTCCATGGCTGCATTTTCGATAGGTACCAATGTTGATGTCGGTAATTGCGTGATGAGAAAACCGCCAACATGCTGAGATAAATGCCGTGGGATTCCAATGATCGCCTGCACCAATGCGATATAGTGCTGGCATAATTGGCTGGATAAATCGAGATTGCGCTCTGCCAATCGCTGCCCAAGCATTTCAGGGGTATCCCACCAAGCCAATGATGATGACAGTTCATTGATCAATGTGTCTGCAAGGCCTAACGCCTTCCCGACATCACGAATAGCACTGCGTCGCCGGTAAGTCGTAACAGTAGCCGTTAGAGCGGTGCGTTTACGGCTGTATTTTTGATAGATGTATTGGATAACTTCTTCGCGGCGGGCATTTTCAAAATCGACATCAATGTCAGGCGGTTCATTACGCTCCTTAGAAATAAAACGCTCGAATAGCAGGTTGCTTTTATCCGGATCAACCTCGGTAATCATAAGGCAGTAGCACACAGCTGAATTCGCCGCAGAACCGCGCCCCTGACAGTAGATGTTCGCCTTGCGGGCAAACGCGACGATATCGTAGATGGTCAAAAAGTAGTATTCGTATTGCAGGGATTCAATCACATCCAGTTCATAGCGTACCTGCTGATGTACTTTTTCGGGTATGCCCTGCGGATAGCGTTGGTGAGCTCCGTCCCACGTAATGCGGGCCAAGTGCCCGATGGGTGATTCGCCAGCGGGCACAACTTCCTGCGGATACTGGTACTTCAGCTCTCGCATGGAGAAATCACACAATTCTGCAATGCGTAGGCTTTCATCCAGTAAGGCTTGCGGATATTGGTGCTTGAGTGTTTTTAGTGATTTAAGGTGCTTTTCGGCGTTTTGATGGCGTTGCTGGCCGAGGGCTTCCAATGTTGTGTTGCGACGTATGGCAGTCAGTGTGTCTTGCAGAGGTTTGCGACTTTTGCAGTGCATATGTACATCGTTCATTGCCACCATGTTGATGCCAATATCGTCTGCTAATTGGCTGCAAGCCAAATAATGGTGTTGGTCTCCCGCCCGAAAGAAGCACTCAACACCGAGCCAAACCCGATCGCGAAAGTATTGTTTAAGAAGCGTGCCGTGAATTTTGTCAGTCGCTTCAGGTGTGCTTGCCTGTTGCCATTGCGGCACCCAGATCGCTAAACAGTGCTGCAGGCCGAACTGTAAATCTTGGTTATTGAGTTCATATTCTCCCTTTTTGCTGCGTCGACGGGCCAAGGTAATCAACGCAGAGATTTCACTGTATGCCGTTCGATTAGGTGCTAGTAGCAATAATTTCATGATGCCGCCAGAGTGCGCCACCAAAAATTCACTGCCAACAATCAGCTTTAGACCGCAATCCTCACTGGCCTGAAATGCTTTAACAATACCGGCGTAAGAGCATTCATCGGTTATGGCAATCGCCTCATAACCCAGCGCATGCGCTTGATATACCAGCTCTTCGGGTGACGAGGCACCGGTTAGGAAGCTGTAATGCGATTTGCAGTGAAGTTCGGCGTACATGGGGTTATCACTCAGGATATTGGGTCGGTTATCAATAAAACGTCATGCAAAAAAACCATGCAGATACCAGCTTTTACGAGAATGTTCATAAAAAACCCAAAGCAGCCGCCCGTTATGTTGGCGAGCAATAAAATAGTCGCGGTATTGCAACCCAGACCACCAGTGGCTGGTGATCCTGTCAGGGCCATTAATCAAACGTAATGGCCCTTGATACCAAGGTTGTTGTTGCTTCTGTGATAAATATCGAGGCTTTGGCAGTAGCCATAACGGTTGCAATGCCGGGGGAGTGGTATCGTTCAGTGTCTTGGTTGGCGCTGATGTTGTGTCGCTCAAATACGTTGAGGGGCGCTCTTGAACATAACGACTGTGTTGCTTTGGCGCATTGGCAGGTGATGTTGCAGATGCAGCCGGTGCGCAGCGTAAATTCTGAAGCTCTGGTAGATGTTCGGCGCATAATGCGGGCTGATAAACCGTTCGCGGGCCAAGCCGTGCGCGTAAACGGTCGATAAGTTGAGCGGCGTCATCCGCGTGTGTTGATGTATCAAAAAAGTCGTCTGGTAGAAGATTTAGAGGATAAACATGGGTGCTGACGAGTTCGATTCCCATCAGCTCTCTGCGTAAATCGAGTTTGCTGATCTGTAAGTCAGAGAGACTTTTTAAAACCGACAATGTGTTTTGGCGTGCCGCCAAAGCAATATGCACATGGTCGATCAAATGCTGGTTATGACCGAAAAAATACCAGTCAAAGCCTCGGCAATGTAGTTGCCGTTTGCGTAGAAATTCGCACAAGCTTTGTAGCAACCGGCGAATTTCTTCATCGATCCATTGTTGATTATGTATGGGCTCGGCAAAGTCAGTATGCTGGCGAAAAGTTTCTGGAGGGATAGTCGGGCTTTGAGGGTCAGCTTTTGTTCCTAGTAGGCGTTGTAAATAATCAAGCAAAGTCGGGCCGAAGCGCTGGCCAAGCTCTGCAGCGGGGATATCGATAAAGTCATCTACATACTCAAAGCCACAGCTATACAACTGCTGGCGTTGTTTGTCGTCGATGTCGAGATGATCAATGCTGACTTGACGTAGTAGTCGGCAAAACTGCGCTTGCTGATGCGGCGCAAAGCGACTTTGTTGATGGCCATTATCGTGGCAAAAGCTCAAAGCCACCGCGCCTTTAGGCGTGTGTGCACTGCCGCTTCGGTAGCTGATATTAAGCTCGGCCAATTCCTCCTGGATGCTGCTCAACAGATTGTCGAATCCTTGAAAAAGATCCAGACAACCTCCGATATCCATTAATAGTCCTTGTTTGTGTGGTGTAACCATCGGGCTGTAACGATAAGCCCATCCGGCTAATTCACGGAGCTGCTGTTGTTCTTTTAACGGTGCCCGGGAATGCAGGGTTACGTCAGGCGCTGTCATACGTGCATGGCTGAATGTCATTGTTTTACGAATGCCGCTCGCTGCAGCGCTGGCATTGCATTGAAGCACACGCTGTTGATCAATAATGGCCGCAGCACTGGCGTTTGAGCGGGTATCTATGCCTAAGGCATTCAGGCTCAGTTGGTCAAATCGAAGGTACAGCCATAAGCTGGGGGGCTGGATTGTGATAGGGCCGGTTTCGGTAGGGCCGGTTTCGGTAGGGCCGGTTTCGGTAGGGCTGGTCTCAGTAGGGCCGGTTTCGGCAGTGTCAGTCCGGGCAGTGAAACGCTCATCGTTACCATACTGTTTGCGACCATCATTGTTCGTGTTTTTTGTCACTACAGTCATTTTTGCCGCCTCACTCAACCTCGCTGAACCCAATGCTCAAATCTTGTTTTCAATAGGATGCACGCTAGACGCCTGCGGAGGTGGGTTGTCGCCAATATTCGGTAGGTTTTGATGGGTATGGAAAGGCAGTAAGTCGACGGGCAAGCGTTGCCACTGCTCATAGTGAGGGCTAACCGAAACACGCAGATCTTGGCCACTCCAGCCGCCGGGTTGTTTCAAAATATGTAAGTCGAGTTGCCCGGTTTTGTCGGCGTTAACAGACATTCTCAGCGAGGATGCTGAAACCTGATTGGCGCATCGCTGATGACGAAAAAGCACATGCCAACAGTTATGTTTGCGAGCTGCTAACTGCAAGCGCCGTAGCTCTCGCATACCCAGAGGTGCTTGCCCAAACCAACTAAAAACCGTGTTGCAGCTGCCGGATAACATCGCTTGTTCAGTCGCCCAAAGAGTATCTGCTGTTGTTTCGGCGTTAACAATAATCAGCTTTTTCAAATCAATATGTTGTTGTGCTAGTGCCGGCGCAAACGGTAAAAAGGGTGGGGCAATCCAAAAAATGTACCCATTGCTGTCGGTGTTGCCATGCCGCAAAGCAGGTATTAGTAGGCGTAATTCACCAATACCTTCAAAGGGTAGATAAAGCTCATTGTTGCACCCCAAGGGCCAGCCACCGCCATGCAACGCTTTGTTTAGCGAATCATGTTGGCTATCCAGCACAGCAATATTATTGCTACTTTGCTCGCCATGATTGGCGGCGCGCCATAAGTTGGGCTGCTGATTGATGAGGGTTTCGAGTTCGGTATCCATAGAAATAAGAATACTGTACAAAGATACAGTATTCAAGAATTTGTATGGGTAATAAAGATGGCTGGTTGTTGCAGAAGTTATTGGCGTTAAGCGAGCGATGCATCAATCAGATAGTGGAGCGGGAGTAGCTACCAGTGACGCTAGTTGCTCAAGCTGGCTGCCAAATTGCCAGTTCATGGCACTTCGTAGCGAATCAGGAATGGGCCCATACTTGCCAATGATTTCAGTGTGCCCGGCGGTGATTTCCAGCTGTTGCGTGTGCAAGTGTCGGTCTCGTTGTGACAGCTGTTGTTCGTAAGGAGTAAATACAAAGTCATCAGTAATGCACTGGCCTTGCATATCATAGTAACGGCAACTGTCGCTTTCTTGGGTGATGATGTGCAGATGCAAACTAAGTGACTTAGGCAGAGCCCCCGGCTGCTGTATAAAGCGTGAAGCCGTTGTTAGTTCATGCCATTTGTCACCACTGATAAACCAACACGCTAAATCTTGAATGCCTAACGAAAGTACCCTCAAGGCCATGTTGCCACATCCCTCGGCGATTCGAACACCAGCAAAAGGTGCCGCAATAGTCACTAGTTGAATATCGTCTGGAACGGTTTCGGCAGATAACATGGTCAATGATTTACGGGCAATCAAGCCACCTAAACTGTGGCCAACTAAACGCATAGAGGTTAACGAGTAGCGGTTACTTAGCGTGTCTAACTTCTGGCTAAGCAATCGGGCAGATCTCTTCATACTGTGACGCTGATTGTAGGTGAAGCAGGCAGTAATCTGTTGATGTTGTTCGGCTATGCGGGCCAGCGGCGACATATCCAAAACGTTACCTGCATTGCCGTGAATTAATACCGTTAGGTTGTGAGCCGAGGAGGGTGGAGAGAATGCTTCGCCGGTATGGCAATTGAATAGGTGTTGATCATCACCTGCCCTATTTACTGTCTCTGCAATGCAGACTTTTGTGTTGATGGCAGCCACAACAGCGAGGAGGCATATCGTTGCTCGCTGAATACCAAGCTTATGCCTTAGCATCTGCATGTATTGAATAAAGAATATAGCTATCGAATACCATATGTTGATGTATTCATCATGTTTAGAGTGTGATGAATATTGCACGTCATGCGCATTCTGCACTTTTTGCATAAGTCTCCCCTGACTGGCCATAGACGCTATACGGCGCTTTTCCGTCACTGGTTCATTCAAGTGTAGTTTTGAATTTGTTTTTTCTGCACATGCCTCTCTGTTTACGCCAAGCAGTGTGAATGAATATCTGATTGATTCAGCGCAAAGCGTCTGTCTTGGCTCTTTCATAGTATGAATATCGCCAGCGGGGCGACGAGGTTCTGCGGGTAGCCACTAAATTCAGGAGTTTGAAGTATGAAGAAGTTAGTTACTTTTGGTTGTGTATGTGCGATGGCAATGGGGTCTGCAGCGGTAAGTGCGTATGAGAAAGATGATGTACTGCTGCGTTTTGGTGCTGCGTCAGTATTCCCTGATGACACAAATGCAAATACCGGTGTATCTGCTGATGGCAACACACAGCTAGGCCTGAACGTTGTATACATGGCAAGTGACAACGTCGGTTTTGAACTGTTAGCAGCGTCGCCATTTACTCACGACGTAAAACTGAATGGCGATACTATTGGCGAAACCAAGCAGCTACCTCCAACGGTTTCTATGCAGTGGTATTTCAACAACAGCAGCATTGTAACGCCTTACTTAGGTGTTGGTTTTAACTACACCTTCTTCTGGGATTCAAAAGCCGGTTTGGGCGGTGACGTTCAAGACGTAAATCTTAAAGATTCTTTCGGCTTTGCTGCGAATGCAGGTTTGGACATCGAAGTTGCCGATAATTGGTTAGTGAATGCGTCCGTTTATAAAATGCAGATGGAAACCGAAGTGTTGAATGGCCCGTTAAAGGGTGCTGGTGTGACTATTGACCCGGTTGTGGTTATGTTGTCTGCGGGTTATAAATTCTGATCAGTGATCGCGTATAACAATACTACCCCCGTAATGTCGGGGGTTCTTTTGTGTTGTTTTTTCAAAACCTGATCCTCTATACTGCGGGGTCTCCGCTAAATCAGTTAATTCGTACCTTTGCATGACAACCACTGCTTCGCCACAACACAATCAAGCCGCTGATTCTTCGAATGAGCCATTAATTATCTCCCGTGCAGATGAATCGCCAGAACGATTGCGTGAACGCTTTCACGAATGGGGTTATCTATATTTTCAGCAATATGTACCTGCAAAAAAGTGCAATGCCTTGATGCAGTCGTTTGCTGACGTATTAGAGCCGCATTTATCTCTGGATAAAAACGCCGGGCATCCAGTGCTTAACGGCGACCCATTTTTTGAAACTGACACGATTTGGGATGCGGTTTACCCCAAAATGCAGTCACTGGAATCGTTCCAACGCTTTTTTCATGACAAGCCCATCACGGATTTAATGGAAGCCGTGACTGGCACGGATGTATTTATCTACCCCATGAAGATGGCACGTATTTCTACACCGAAGAAAATCGGCTATGAAACACCACCACACCAAGATGCACATTCTCATCACGCCCCACCTACTATGGCGGGCATTTGGGTACCGCTTCATGATGTTGATGCCCAAATGGGGCGTTTAAAACTACTCCCTCAATCGCATAAGCGCGGTGTTCGCCCCGTTCATGAAGCGGCAGGTGTTGGCGGGGTGCAATGTGAGATCTACGAAGATGAAACAACCTGGCATGTCTCCGATGTAAAGCAGGGTGATGTGATTATTTTCCACTCAGCTTGTATTCACAAGGCCGAACCAAACACCGCGAATAAAGCAGCACGTTTTAGCGTGGACACACGCTTTTGTGATTATGGCGCACCGGTGTTTGTGACCAATCTTGACCCGCATCATGGCTGGCGTATTGACGATCTTAGCTGGGAGAGTATCTACGAAGATTGGCAAAGCGACGATTTACAATACTACTGGAAAGACTACCCGAACTTTTTTGACCAATTCGGGCAGGGCGGGTTTTAAACACGTCGATTGTTTTAGGTCGGGCTCGTAGCTCTAGAATATAAAACCCTATTTCAGGGTTTTTTCGGGCAGTGAGCCGCATCAATGCACAGGCTTTGGGGTTTCCAGGTATAACGATCAGGTTTAATACCGCGCCCTAAGGCCTCAATCCAAACCGGCTTTATTTCAAACAACTGATATTCATTGGGGAAGCCAGGCCAAAGTTTGTCACGCAATGCCCGCGGGAAAAAGTCATGCTCCCGCGCCACCTTGGGGCTCGAATGCAAACGCGCTAACCCCATAATACTGACATACGATTTGTAATCATCTGCAATGTAATGCAGCTCAACTTTGGGGTTGTGGCTAATTTGATGTACTTTGCGTGTTTGGGGCCGTGTTGCCACCCAAATCGTTAGATCGTCATCTGCGCCTGACGGTTTAACCGTGCGAGCCCGAGGGAATCCATCTTCACCAACAGTGATTAACGTCGTGTATTCTGCTTCGTTAATAATACTGAGCACAGTATCGAGAAAGACCTGCCGATCTGCTGGCTGAGATACTGCAGACGCCGCAGTCAGTAACATCACGCTAAAAAGTAGACAGGCACCGATGGTGGTCGAATAGACCAGGGCTTTATTCATGTGGCGCTCCAATATATCGCTCTACGAATTTGTCGCATCTTGGTTTTCCGCATTATCAATGTGTTTTTTAAATGCGCTATAGCCAAAAACTGCGCCCATCAGACTGCCAACACCCACACCGGACCACCCAGCGATGGCTGAAGAATCGAATGCCGCATATGCTGCAGTGCCGAGTAATGCGGCCCCGCAAATGGCACGAATCAATAAGTGGGCGATTAGTTTTAAGTAGTGGCTCATCAGATTTACCTTACCGGCAAATAACTTCTGTATAGCATTGTTCCTGTTGAGTAGCGCAATAATCATTCCGCTGAGCGATGTTGATGGGGTTTTGGCATGTCATTTTTCGCCATTTTCGAACGACTTCTGTGTAGGTTCTTTATCCGCGGGACGGCAGTTATAAGGATGAAAGTCTGGGCTAAGCTGTAATGAGAGTAACAGCATGGCCGCGCGGAAGATGATGATGCAGGATCAGATGGAAATGACGACGGAAGCGTTTTCTGCTCAGCTGAGCAGGCAACTGACGGGAGCTCGCTTATGCATGACAAAGCACGGTGTTTTTGTGCGATCCGGAATGCCGGAAAACCGAACGCTTGTTGTTATTGCTCACGGCACACTTGAACCTAACAGTTGTTTTTCAAACAGCTTCCAATCCATTGATAATATTGGCTTTGTTGCACCCAAAGGGCACGTTCTTTTGTCATCATTAAACTTGCTTGCGCGTAACTCGCGGCTCGCCATCAGTGAGGCAATAAGCCAGGGAGGCATGATTGACGAGCATGCTATTACGCCGCTCTCCAGCACCGAATTGCGTGGTTTTTGTGGGCATTTATCGGGTAATCGTGACTATTTCTTTGTAACGCAGGCCGCTACTCTATCAGGCCTGATCACATCATTGAGCTGTGAATTCTCAGGCGATTTGATACTGCACGTTTGCCGCCACGGTGGTGATGCCGGCCCAGTTGATGAAGCGCAGGAGTTTGTGCCGTTTTCAACCTTGTCGAAGGATTCCCTCTCACTAATCGGGTTCGGGCGAGATAGCAACGGCAATAAAACATCGACAGATACCGGGGAAGTAAAACCCGGTGCTGAAAGCTACAGTAAATACGTGTCTGATTACTTAGCCGACCTCGCCGATGAAGTCGCCAAGCTACAAACACCAACGCTTAATAAGGGCGATGAGCAGTGGAAAATTCAAAAATTAGACTTGGACGCAGCTGTCGACGATTCGTTAATTAAGCTTGCACGTGAGATAGGCATTGGCCGGCAGTTAGGTTTCTTTAATCAAGACTTGATCCCGCGGCTGCAAGAATTCCGGCAACAGGTTCAATCGGTGGTTAACCACCAGATAACACTCCCGATAGATGATGTCTCTTCGACGTTCAGTAGCATTCCTGGTCACAATCTCGATGCAGATCGAAATGCGCTGACACTATCTGTTCAGCGTGCTAACGAATTTGTCGATAAGTTTACTGATGCTCAGCGTGGCGTACTCGACAAAAAAGGCCTGTGGGCAACTGAAGACATGTCAAAACTGGTTGGTTTAGAAACGGATGTGAGCCACGGGCTTCCGCTGAGTTCAGCAAGTACCAAGGCATTTGGCATATTCGAAAAACTCGATAATGCCGTCGCTGCACTGGCAAATAACAAAGCATCTGACACGAATCTATCGGCTACCCAAAACGATCAGATTAACGATTGGTATACTTCATTGACCCCAGAGCTTGCCATACAGCGCCTGCAACAAGGCGGAAAAGTCGTTCTTGTGGGCGCCCCAGTAGAACGAAATACGCTGGCGGAGGATGTCTCGGGTAGCTTTGAGCATATTGTTGAAACCAACATTCCCGGATTATATGTTGGCTATAATTCCGATCCGAAAGAGGCGAGTGCTGCTGTTAGTCGAATTAATGCGGGATTGAATCCAACCAATCCGGATCATGCAAATTTTTCACGACAATTATACGGCGCAGCCCAGTTGTCAGAAATTAATGGCGGCGTTCTTAATGAGACATATCCGATATCGAGCAAGCAGTCTGGCTTTGTTTTTGGTATCGGTAGCTCTGATGCATCGGTGGGCGTGCAGTCACATGCCGAATTTAGCGGCTCGCATGTGAGCAGCGTTATAACTGCTGTCGCAACACCTGAAGGCTCTAAAACAGACGTTACCGCAGAACTGTATCGGCAACTTGCAAAAGTTAGCAGTCATGCGGCGTTTGAAAAGGTCGATACAGCATCTGATACGCCCACCGTCGGCAACCGTTTCGAAGTTAAACTGAACAGCGAGCACGCATTTCAATGGTCAACAGCAGAAGATAATACTTTGGCGCGCGGCGTTGGTTTTCTTGGGCGGACGTTGACAAACTCAGCCGCTGAAAACACGATAAGCCCGATTGGAAGCGCTTCAGAAAGAACATATCGGCTGGCCGTCGGATCGCCTAAAAGCGCATTCGACAACGGCCACACATCGTCTAATGACCCTGCAGTAGGGATTGGGCTCGCCAACTATGAGTTTCCAGGAGGAAGCCTTGTAAGCCCGGGTTATGCAACCAAGGTAGGTATTGCGACCTTATCCCATGCATTACAACTCGATCCCCCAGACGCTCCAGCGGCAGGAGTGCCAGCAGCACAGCAATATGCCACGGTATTAACGGATTATCTAAATGAGGGCGCTGGCCCAACGCAAAAATACACCTTTGCGAAAGATAAAATGCTGTCTCGGGCAATAGTCGATAACGCAATAGAGATATCAAGTATTGGCGGAGACCCGTCAGAGCTCGCGGAGGGTATTGCCTCAGTCATACATAATGATGATGAAAAAACCGCTGGCCTGCTTAAAACAGCTGCTGCACCGTTTCAGCTTTTGGTTGATGCGGATACCGTCAATGGTAACCCAATCCAATTTTCGGCAGCGGCGCGTACCGCTATTCACAATATTTATGGTGATGTTAATCCAGCGTTTGAGTTAACGGATGCACGTATTGTTGGTGGTGATATCCGCTACGTTAACGGCGATGGTGCGTTACTTGAAGCTGGTACAACGCCGAATTTTGGCCCAGATGCGGATATTACAGGTTACAACAGCTTCCAATTATCTAACGGCAGTACAGCCTATCTGCCTACCGATGGCAACAGCGACGACTCCATCGTTGTCTCCAAACAACTTCAGACACGTATTAGTGCGCTGTATTCTGATGATACGGATATATCGCCGCAAGATATCGGCTTTTCATTCCAGTATCTTAAGGCGCTCGCGACAGCGAGGCAGGGCCTTACCCCCGGCACTATGTTGCCTGCGACTGAGGAACTCACTGAAAATCAATTAATATATTCCGTTGGCAGCAAACTGACGTTGCTGAAACATGCCAATGAGTTTAAAGATGAAGGATCCAACGCGCACAAGGCTTATAACGCCTTAGAGGAATTGACCGACGATTACCTGACAAGTTACGCGAAGACACACGACAGTTCAGATTTACACGAAATGTTGGTGGATTTAGGGCCGGAGTTTACACCAGCACATTTTGAACAACTTGAAAAAGACAGAGATTGGCTTACATCCAAAGATCCAAACGCTACGGACGATCAGATAAAAACGTCGTTCAGTTATTGGGCATCACATATCGAGGACGAACAGAAATCCGGTGGTTCGCGGGTATTTGTCTCAGGTAATTCGCTTTTCGAGAGTGGGAATTTTGATAAGGTTGTTACCAAAAAAATCAAATTGCTTCAGGACGTTCTTGATAAACCGATTGAAGAGCCACACATCGACTTTCGGGAGATTCTGGAACACCACGAATCGCCCTATGCCGCTCGACAACGCCAGATTCAATCCAAAGAGGCTGCTAATAAAAATCTGACAACCTTACTGGATGAAGTTAATACATACCTGAAGCGACAAGCGCCAGACAACCCATCATTGGCATTACGCTTGCAGAAGGCGATCTTAGACGGGGCTGCAAAAAATCAGGGCTCTTATGAGATAATTAGGGAGCATGTTGATATCCCGATCCCTCGGGGTATCAGGGGAAATGAGCAATTCGAACTTCCTAATGATGCAAGCTTAGGTGCATACGGTGGCACGACGAATGCGCAAACCGACGNCATATTCAGAGCGTTTTTTGCCGGTTTAGTCGATGATGGTGATGCTGACGGTGTCATGCGCATTACGAGAATGTTAAGGGAGAACTATCGCGAAGTATTCTCACCATATGGCACCGCTGAAGATTACTACATGGGGTTGACAGGCATATTGCGAGGCGCCGCTGGCGACGAAATTTCCGATAGTGATGACACTTCGCCGCGCCACAACACACCAGCGTTTCCGAAGAGGAGAAAAATCCCTAGAAATGTTGAGTTCAAAGAAGGGCTGACAGAGCCCGAATTTGTTGAGCGATTTAATACGTCCGCATTAGCGACTGTTAGCAAATTTGCAGAAGACGGAATTGACGCGTCGCCGTTTATTGAGGCGTTAGATGAATTTGCGGATAACTTTGTCACCTCAAAGCCATTATCTGATCCAAAGCCTACCCGCACTTCGAGCGAAAAGCTTCAAGTCAATAGCGCATCAGGGCGTGAGCGACTTTTTGGTGAATCCGGAATACTTGGCGTCATTCAAAATGTTGACGAAATAAACGGACACAAACTGATCATCAACCCACATTTGCGTCGTTCGATTGCGGATAAGCGTATTGCTAGCGACATTTCTGAAACCGGCGTAGTCGTACAGAAAATCGGCGCACAGCAGAGCGACATTCTACATAATCCTGGGCTCTCCCTCGAAGATGCCAGCGGCAACCAGGTAACGAATATCGAATTACCGAATGGCGATTTGAAGCTGCAGGGATATACCAGGCTGTCACTAAACGACGGTTTAACCACATTTATCAGCGATGCGGATCCAGCCGAACGATTCTCGCTATCTAAATCAGTAACCAGCACTATTGGTTGGCTAAATGCTGACGGTATTAACGGCTCACAAGAAGAAGCGAGTGCGTCGATTGACTACCACCAGTTCTTGGTTGAGCAGGGCATAGAGGCGCAGGCAACCTTGCAAAATGCGCTTGTCGACAAGGTTGCTGTATTCGCAAACGCGGGCAAATACGGTAGTAAAGCCTATCAGGCAGTGGTTGATTCACTAACAACTGAGTTCGGTAAGCTTGAATCTACAAATCCCTTGCAAGCTAAAGAGTTGCAAGCCTCGCTGAAAAATAAATTGTCTGCTCCCGATTCATTTATTGAACAAACAGCACAAGCAGAAGGTGACCGTCATCTCGCACTAAATCGTGCGTTTCCTGATTTGGACCCTGCTTACACGATCAAAAAAAAAGCGCTTTCAACATTTGCTGAATCCCTAGGGTTGGATCCATCAGAAGTATCGGGCATCGAGCCAACAAAAGCCGGATATGCCAGTGTTCTTGAGCTCGGCCAGGCTAATAGTCAGGAATTTGACGGCTTTCACCTAGTTAACCCCACAGCAGAAGAGACTGTCAGTTTGCAGACAAGCTTTGAGGCAAAAGTGGCGACGGGGTTAAGCAACGTTATTGAAAATTTGACCGTTAACGGCACAGATATCAATGAGCCCATTGCTGCACTGGCTGACATTGTAAGCAGTGATGTCAATGGCGCAGATATTACGCAACATGGCATATTAAAATGGCTCGGGTCAGCAACAGAAATCGATGGGCACGTGATATCGATTGCACCATCGATTGAAAGTACTCTAAACAAGGCAGTCAGCCATTTGCCAGCGGCTTCAGAACTATCATCAATTGCTAAGATTCAATCCATTAGCGTTGATGGATCAGGCTACCAACTCACCGGAGAGAACGGCAAGCTATTACCGGCGCATCTACTAGGTAGCTTAACTCCCAAAGGAACCGCCGAAGGCTTCCACAAAATTTCGTTGAGCGACGGCAGCCAAGTTTTTCTGCCGAATTCGAGCACAGACGACGGGTTTGTGCTCAGTGCAGATGCATTCGCCGACATCACCTGGCTTGATAGCAATAGCGTAACGGGCTCACCACAGGCAATCGCGAAGAGTCTGGCGTTTGCGGAGCAATATGCCGCCAATCAATCGGATAGCGACGCCGCAGAAGTCAAACTTGTTGATAGTATCGGCAGCAAATTGTCGTTATTAAAATCCGCCGGCACTGACGCCAATGACGCGCGTAATAGTTTGGCTGAACAACTAAACCTAGGAGAAATCAAAGCCCCGAATCTAACCACATTGCATGCATCCAACCTTTACGAAGGCGTTAACACCGACAATCTCCCGCTATTAGACGTTGGTGGTGGGTTGGCAGGTTTTACCGCGAGCGACACTTCGAGCGGCAGTACCGTGTATTCCGACGGCAAGGTCCGTTACGCCAAAACTGATTTGCCGGATGGACGCAAACTTTTTGTCGAGCTAGGCAACGACGATGCGCGGCACTCCTTTGTAGTGGGGCAGGATGCTTGGAATGAAATCACGTGGTTTTCTGGTGATCATACGCTGAGCTCCAGTCAGGAAGTAAACAATGCTGTGTCGTATGCTCGTCGGCTTTCTCAGCTACCCGATTCACCCATTGCTGGGCAATTTGAACAATTGCTTCGTACCAAGCTTGATCAAATCTCAGATACCAGCAAGCCGACATATAATATTGATGAGGTTCAGGCCGTTGCGAAAGCACTGAATTGGCGAGAGGTCGATGACGTAGGGTTTGATGCAAACGGGCTTTACGGGACACCCGCTAAAGGCAGTATCTTGCGGGCGAGCAGTCTGCCGGAGTTTGATGGTCTAACGGCTCCTGAAGGATATACGCATTACCATCTTGGCGATGGCCGCGGGCTTTATGTTTCTGATGATCATAAAGGGCGTTCAGTTATCACCTCCGCGCATGCCGAAGAGGTATTGACCTACTTGTCGAGTGATGCCGTCTCTGATGATCCGGCATTGGTTAGTGAGGCAGTGACATTTGCGAAGGATGCCCAGCAATTTGGCCATGGTGCAGGCGAATCCTTTAATCAGCTGATTCATCGCAAGATTGATGCGTATGTTTCGAGTGGTGAAACCGATTCGGCGAGTTTTCAGCAGCTACTCGATAGCAGCGGTGTGCCGACTATCACTGATGTCGGCGCAACGGCAAATGGGCAGCCGCTACTAGCGAACGACTCAACGGTGGGGGGCTCGCGGTTATCATCGTTGCCATTGATTGATATCGATGGCACTGCCGACGGCTTCCAGCGCATCAAACTGCCAAATGGGAATACGCTGTATAAAGCTGAAAATGGCGGACAAGACTTTGTCGTTGGTAAACTCGCCGAAGAAGGCATCACATGGTTGCAATCGTCAAATACATCGACTGAAACGCCGTTGTCGGTTAAATCATCCTACGAATATGCATTAGCGTTAGTGAAATCTGGGCACTTATCGAAGCCGGATTTTGAAAACTTGGTACAGAAAAAGCTGCAAGCGCTGAGCGACGAGGGTCATCTTGATGGTAATGGCCCGCTTTCCGTTGAGCTGCAGAACTTACGGTCGGCATTTGACCCCCAATCAATCACTGCCGTAAACGTCGATTCGGGACGCGTGTCTTTTGTGACAGTGGGCGGGGCGAGTCTCGCAACTGCCGAAATTCCTGAATTCAATGCCAAAGGCGCCATCGACGGCTATCAGAAGTTTGCATTATCAAACGGCGAAACACTCTTCGTAAGCTCTGCCGACGACAAACCGAGCTTTTCGTTTGGGAAAGGGGTGTACCAGCATTTATTTTGGCTGACATCTGACGATACTGATGCGACATCAGCGACTGTGACATCGAGCATTGAATACTTTCGATCCCAGGTAAAATCAGGAGAGATTACAGCGACAACCTTCAATAAACTGATCGCTCAGAAGATGCATCAATTTGAATTACCCTCCGACGTGTCGTTAGACGAAGAAACACTCGCCACATTTGTCGACGAAGCTGGCTACACGACGATCAATTCCGTCAGCGGCAATTCAAGTGGGGTCGTCACGTTTGGAGATGATTATGGTGGCACAGTCACGCCTGGGAGCTTGCCAGCACTGAATTTGCACGGCGATGTCGTTGTTGGTGCGGATACCAGCCCAGACGGTGGCAGAGATACTTGGGTCAAACAGGTATTAGCCAATGGCGCAGCCGTATTCACGCGGCAGGTTACCGATGAACTTGACGGAATCCCAGCATCACTAGCGGATACAAGTGGTGACGGAAGCACAACAACCACCGATGGCAGTGGCTCGCTTCACACACCTACAAGTTCAGCGTCTTCGCCCCCGGAAAGCTCTTATCGCTCTGTCGTTTCGGATTCATCGGGAGGTGTGCTGAATAAGATTGTTTTGGCACCTGAGGTCTACAAAACCATTACCTGGTTAACATCAGGTGATACGGGTGCGCCGCCGGCAGTTATCGATCAATCTGTGCAATATGCCAGCGCCCTAGCGCAGACCGATTCAGAAAAGCAGGCATTGATTCATACCGTCGGCGAAAAATTAATCGCGTTGAGCAAAGCTGAGGATGATTCAGGTGCGAACTTGCTCGGAATACACACTCAGGACCTCATAGAAACCTATGGCAAGAACGACAAATCGCTCTCAGATGAGCTAACAACTCAGCTTAAGGGGCAACTAACTACACCCGCTGCAGGTGATGCGCTTGATGTTGTATTCCCTGGGATCGCCATTAAAGACACGTTGGCCGTCGTTGGCGAAACCGATGCGGCACTGCAGCAAATAGGTACAGCTGCAATAGAAGGCATTGAAGACGCATTGGGTATTAACCTGATAGATCGATCAGTTACCAGTACGGGCAACGTAGATCCGAAGGCGATTTTGGCGCAGATTACCCTTGATCGGGCCGCACCTGGGTTCGAAAAAACTGTAACGCCAGAGAATTTAAAGCTTGCTGATAATTATACGGATGTTCTTAAAACGGTTGTCGATGAGCAGTCCGCTTATGCAGAGCGGCTTTATGGAATTGATACTGCGATTGTAGGTCACCCTTCAACCGGTGATACCGACACCACCACGTTAATATCTCGTTTAAATTCAGCCTTGCCTGTTGATGGTGGTGTATTCACACCGGAAGTATTAAAGCGCCTAAATGCGTTGGGTGGGATTCGCGACTCAGCGTTTGCTGCATCAAAAGGAACGTCAAAAGCTATTCACGAGCAAATCAGTGACATTCAAGCCGAGTACGAAAAAACAACACCGCTGGCAGTAGACAAAAATGGCAGAGACATATCCCCAGAGGTTGGCGATGCGGGCGACTTTAACTTTTTGGCGCAGATTGCGAAGAATACACTTGGTGATGGATTTGATGACGTCAAACCCATCAAGTTATCGCTTAAAAGTCCATTAAGTGCCGATGTTATCAAGCAAGCCTTAGGCACGGTTCAGGCGGAGCCAACCGAGCGCGCATTAGCAATAATGAAAGGTCACCGCCTGGCAGAACGATTCGATAAAAGTGTGACTGACATTGCGGCTAAAGAAGNATTCGGTAGCGATTACGTGCCGATACTCGGAACAGCAGAGTTGATTGCTCCAAAACCCGGCGCTCCTGATAGTGCAGGGCTTCGATATCAAGTCGATTTTATTGATACACAAACGCAGGTAATCAAGCGCGTCGTTACGGCAGACAACACCATTTATGAAACCCGGCAGCTGCTCGATGAAGGTGCTCATGCGGCTGCTGGCAATGACAAAATTCGTGATCAGATTGGATCAAACCCAGAGATAGAAGCGCTGGCAAAGCAAGTAGGCGGTGCGGAGGAATCTAACAGCAAGGCTTCACGGCCCGTGAAACTGTTTGGTAGTGGTTCTGGCGAAGAAGATGATACAGACGTTGGCGGAGTGAGTACGTTAAATGCCGCCTTCGCGATTCAATCACTGAATAGCTACTTTCAGCGAAATAAAGTCGAGCATTCAACACAAGCTCCAGGCCTAGCGAAAGTACTGCGGATTCATGAAGATTTAAACCTGGCTCGCGTATTTTATGGTGTAACACTGGATGCTGCGCATCTGGTCGGTGCAGTGAAAACACTGTATTCACAATCGACGAAAACGATTGGCACTACCGCTGAAACTGCCGTTGAAGCCAGCTCATTCGGTACAGCTTTTTCAACTGCAGGCCAAATCGGTTTAGGTGCAGTAGATACCGCATTTAGTGCGGCAAGTACTGGCCTGGATATTTATGAATTAACCAAAGCCAAAAGCGGTTTAGAAAAATCAGTGTTAGGAACACAGCTTGCTTTTGACTCCGCTGGCACCGTTATTGGAGCCACCTCTTTGGGGTTAAGTGTTGCATCAGTAGCTGGCGTAACAGCGGCAGCCTCGATAGGTGCGGTTATTGGTGGGGCAGGTGTAATTTTCGCAGGTATTGGCGTTGGTGTTGCCGCATTAGTGCAGGCATTTGGCGAGATTGTTGATGAGGCCAAGCAGGTAGGAAAGTACTTTAATAGTGTGCACGAAACCTATGAAAATTCAGGGTTTACGTACGATTCAAAAAGCCAAACACTAACTACGAAAGGACAAGGGTCAGTTGATGAGGTGAATTTTCGTACAGGAAAGGTCACCTATGGCAATACTAAAGCCGCATCAATAAAACGTACGAAATATGATCATTCAGAAGGCAAGGGCGGACGAATTGACTGGGGCGGCGAGCCGGACAACGACAACAACACTGCTGATGATTTCGATCTCTACTCAGCGATGGGGTATAACAAGCAGGTGAACCTGAAAGATAGCAGTGATGCCAAGGTTCTTGTTGCGCCAGTGACACCGCACAGCCGCTTTCATAACTACACGTATAACCAAGATGCAGGCGCCCCGTTTCAAAATGATACAGGCTTTGCCGAACTTCGGCATATTGAACGGACGGAAAACTTCGATTTTGATTTTTACGCCTGGCCGACGTCCTACATTCTTCAAAAAGGCGATCAGGATTACTCAGATACCGCGATCAAAATCGTGCTCGATAACAAGCCCCGCGTTGTTATCGTTCCACCTATCCCGAAAGCGTATGGATCCCATGTCTCCCATCATATTCTAGGCGATGGTAATCAGTATGCGATCGGTGTTGGTGATAGAGACCACATTACTCTTGATTCTGATGCGGGCAAAAAAAGCACATGGGTAATCAATACCGCAAACCTGACTAATGATGGCTTTAGTGTTACCTCCGACGGGATTAACTTTTCAAGTAAATCGGGTAGCCCAAAAGTAACGATTGCAGACAAAGATCGAGCAACCGTGTTGCTCGATGACTCGGAAGGCGACACTTTTGTCATTAACGTGGCGCAAAAACTCGCCGCAGTTGTCTCTATCGACGGGAACAAATACAGCACTCACGAAAAACTCACTGCCCATCTTGATCACCTTCGATCAGAAAAACGGCTAGGCACACAGGTGCGCATTACAAACTACCGTGATGAAGGCGATAAAAAAGACGGCACGGCCGTTTATGATTCGAAATCCAATACGTTCGTATCCGATACCTTGGTCAGAGAGGGCGCGCAAGTCGTTGAGGTGAATGCGCCGGCGGGTGCTAGTGGGTTGTTATCTGCAGGCCTCGTGGCAAAGAGTATCGATGAAAAGAGCGTACATGAGACAGCGATCAGCGCATCTGATGCAAATACATCCGGCAAGAGTGGATGGTTGATTAAAGATGGCGTTTTATATCACCGCGATCTGGCAACAGGCAAGACAATTTCAACCTATAAAGCGCCGGAGCTCGCCAAGGTCAATGGCGCAAGCTCTGGTGAACTCGGGATCGTTAAACAAACCAGTAACGGCCTTCAATTGCTGTATCAGCAGCAGTGGGGAGGCAACAATGCGCAGTATATTTTCAATTGGAACAACGCTTCCCATCGTTTTGAACTGCAACAAATTAACGGCGACTCATCGATCTACGATCATGCTCACTATATCGGCGAGAAGTTTGATCTGAAGAGCTTGCAAGAACGGTTCACAAATCCGGTAGCGCTATCAGGGCTTGTTAGTGTGTCACTGAAAAATCAGACCACATCATATATCGAAGGGGATTCTGGCTATGTGATCAAACCACAGCTAAAAGAAGACGAGTTTTTGGAAGATCATGTTTACAAGCTCAAGTTTAATCCTGGATCAATTCCTGAGGCTAAAAAACACTTAAAATACGCCTCTAACTTCGTTAACCAAAATCGTTTTTATCTCCAGCCGGGACAATCGTTTGACTTCCACGATGCGCCGACTGATCGTCACTGGAAAGTAGACAGATACCTGTATCACAGTGTCGGTGATTTTTTTAAGGGGGCCTTCGGTGATGGTCAGGCGTCTGCAGCCAAAAACGTACTTGATGATACCGATGAAAATTTGGTTCATCAGTTATCAGGCCGAATCTATCTGAAGAAGGGCACCCATACATTCAGCTTTCACCATGATGACGATCTAGAGTTCTCGATCGCGGGCAAGACACTGATTGATAGCAGTAGCCCCAATAACGATTGGGTTGATACTAACTACACCGCCGACCACGATGGTTTTTATGCCATAAGCGGTCTTAATACGCAGGGCCAAGGCGGCGCATCTCTCGGAATACGCATTGACGGTAAAGATCTGACAATTGGCGCAGCACCGTTTCAGTTGGCAGCGAAAGAGGGTAGCGGTAGAGATTCTAAGACGCTGTTCTTTGATCCGCGGAGTCAACAGTTTTACGTTGTCTCATCGTATCTTGCCAACGCGGCAGCTCTACCTGAAATCAATGGAACGACTGAGCATTACGTAAGCTTTGGTAAAACCACAGACGGAAAGGTGTTAGCGACAACCAATCAGGGCAATGTCTTTGAGGTCGGCATTGATGGTAAAGCGACACTGGAACAAATTGGTGCAGCATGGTTAAAAGGCCACAAGGACCCGGCAGGAGCACTAGAAACCTTGGTTGACTCAGATATTGCCCGAGATCAGATACTGCACCTACAAATAAACCCTGATAGCAAAGAAAACGCCGTCTACGATAGTGCAGCGAAAAGCTGGTTTTTGTTACCACAGGGCGTCGACAACGAACACGACAGATTGCTCTCAATCGATCCATCTACAGGAAGCACCTGGTATTTTAACCCTGACAAAAAACAACTTATTAGGGGCGTTGCCACAACAACGCAAGAATTCGCCGATGCGTTGAGTAGCACGTCAAAGCTCGCAGACTTACAAAAAACAAACCTTGCATTGAGTGGGGCCGTTTACTCAAGCATTAAGCGAATACCATCCGGAATTTTGGCATTCACCGATACTGGGGCAGAAATATTCGTGTCAGAGAAGGGCACCAAGCAACTTATCAGCGTGCCAGCATCATGGGTTAAACAAAAATCTAATTCGCTAAAGAGCTTCCTGAAAGATAACGCGGACGTTGTTGCATCCGATGCAATAAAAGTCGCCGATGTAAAAACTGGGACCTTAGCAGGTTGGTTTTTTACCGGAAATAAAACATTCTATACCGCCAACTTTGCCGCAGGGCTGAATAAACAATTCCTGGGTATCGATGTAGATGGCCACGGCTATGGCGTTGCCAATGATAAAGATGGCCAGCAGTCACTCTACCAACTCGATGGCGCGAAAGCAGAAAAACGGTTTTCTGCATCACTGATTGAGCGAATAAGTGGACGTACTTTAGTGGGTGCGCCCCAGTCGTCGACTCTTGCCGTTGCGCTAACGCCGGGACAAACCTTAAGCGATATTCCGTCGCTCAAAGATACGAATCAATTAGTATTATCCATCGCAGCGGGTGATACGTTATCGATCACTGAAGGCTTATTGTTGAGTTATTCAAGTGTTACTGTCGATGTATCGCAGATGGATACGCCAGCATCTCCTGCCGCCGCATCACGAAACAGTCAACAAGAAACCACCCCCGTGATCAATCTAGACAAGTCCTGGTTATCGAACAAAACACTCGTTACGGAGAGAAACGGCAAATTGTCGATATTCGACGGGGAGAACAGCAAATTGATTCAATTCACTGGTTATGATGCGTCAACACCTGTGAAACTGATCGTTGGCGATAACCCACCATTGACGATTGGACAATTGGATCATTCAATCAACCAATATGGTTTCGATCTAGGCCAAGCCTATTTGCATGGAGACATCTACTTCCCGTCAAAACCTGTGCATTCTATTGCAGATCTTCAAAACGTCGTTAGCCACGAAAAAGGCACCGGTTATTCGATAAAGTCGCTGTATTTTGATGAGTCAGGGCGTGGTAAAGGGAACGACACGATTTCAGCGTTCTTGGGTGGGCATGCTACGTTGGATAACAAAAGTGACGACAGTATTTTGCAGCATAAAGATGAGCACGTCATTCATCAAATAGCCGGGTCTGTCTATCTAACGAAAGGCATCCATAAATTGAGTATTCGCCATGACGACGGTTTGAAATTCAGCATTGGTACAAAGGTGCTTGCGGACAAATTCGGCAGTGACCATGGGAAGACTCATCACTATGAATTTTCGGCAGACAAAACTGGCTACTTCCCCGTAGAGGCGTTGTACTATCAAGCAACGAAGCGCGCACGCCTAGTGGTAGAACTTGATGGCAGGCCACTGTCTCCGAATGACCCGAATGCCGGAGGAAAGGGCATATCGGTAGAGTCGTTGTACACGGCGGCATCGATAGATGCATCGGAGAAAAATGTATCAGCAGAGGGTGACAATCATCTCAAAGATTCACCTGAAAAGAGTGTGGTAGGGAAGCTATCTTCGACAGCTAATTCATCAAGTTCCGCCCTTAATCAGCACAACTTGGATAAACTGGTACAGGCGATGGCATCGTTTGACGGCAAGCCGGATGCTCAAATCGCCGACAAAGAGCTTATTAATAGTAATCGTGACAGTGGTCTGGCAGCGGACCCGACACAGCATTGATCTTGACTGAAAAATCAGGAAAGAGGACGCAAACATGCAGCAAAAGATGAATGATAACGCCGGGAATCCCTATTTACTGATTGGCGGTAAGATCGACGAAATCAAACAGGATGACCAAATCATCCTTAAAGTCACTCACCGGCTGGAATACGCAACACCGCGCCGCACGCAATACAGCGCGGCACAAACAACGGTATTGACCGAGGTGGACTGGCATTTAGGTGAGATCAACTATGGCGCGGATAAAACGGTCGCACAGGCTGTTGAGGGCATCAAGGGAAGTCCATCTTCAGATTTTAGATTCGACCCGCACCTGCGAAGGATCGTTAATAGCGATTCTGGGAATGTCATCGACGTAGCCCCTTCTGAATTAGCTAACAATGACATCGTCAATGTACGGTTTGATGCCGCAGAGCGCATGCTAGCGATTGCCGATGACGGTAATATTTGGTTGGTCGCTAACGAAGTGCCGCCAACATTAGCGATGGCATCGGCCAGCTGGATACAGTCACGTGATCGCTGGATTGCTGATCTCGAAACATTGAAACACATACCGGGCGAAGGGGGCGGGTTTATCGACCCGTTATTAACAGTGCCTCTCGAAATCAAACATCCTGACGGGGCGTTAATGAATGTATGGTTTGACGGTCGGTCTAGCAGGGTTGTTATTCAACCCAGCGCCGAAATCGGACCTTGTGCGCTGCTAGGTATTTGTGAAACGTCGAATTTCGCGCTGCTCTATGAAACCGCTAAACAGTGTTTCTATGTTCAGCCCTTGGCTAGTGATAAACGTATCTACGAAGCGATTCAGAACGGATTTCTCATCTCAGGGAATGATATTGCCGAGCCAGAAATGGTACTTGAGCAAGAAGCACCGAAAACGGTTTTGACAACCGATGATGGCTTTTATGTGCCTCTATTAAGCAATCGAACTGTCGAAATCACCCGACATGAGGTTAAAGAGGCGCAAGATCTCGGGTTTTGAATCTTGTTAGTACATTGGCGCCTTGAAAACACGCGTTCTATCATAAAAGAAATCAATTGGCTGAAGTGGCATGGATGCAATGCGATTACAAAAAGGTTGTTCGGTAATAAGTGCCAGCATACTTGTTTTATGGCTTGCTGGTTGCGGTACAACCGCTCAGCAACCTGACGAGCCTGCGCCATCGGCAATTGATCTGCAAATTGCAGCAGATCAATCACTAAACGCGAGTGTCAACGCTGTATCTAACCCGGTTTACCTGAATGTATTCTTACTGTCTCGGCAGGCGGAGTTTAATCGCGCGACTGTTGATAAACTCAACGAGCAACCTACTGAAAATCTTGGCGACAGCCTGATTCATAAATATAACTATTTCATTCGACCGGGTACCACACGCCACGAAACCCTGCCATTAACAGATCAAACGAACTACATCGCTGCGACCGGGAGTTTTCGAGCCGGCAGCAAAGACGATCAGCGAACCATTCTTGAATTAAGACCGGTAAAGACCGATCCTTTGAAAGTAGCAATCGACTTGTCGGATTCTGCCCTAGCGTCAAAGAATATATCTGAAGTTGAACGCATCGTTGAAGAAACACGTGAGCCACCGTTAGGCAGACTAACCATAAAAGGTGGTTTTTTACTATTTAGTACATCTGAAGATCAAGAGGGTGGAGGTGCGACAACCGATTTCATGCTTGCGAAAAACGGGTTCACCATCGACCTATCCGTTGCTTTCAGGCTGCCACTGGATATCGACATATACCCGTATATTGATTACCAATGGGTGAGTAGTGATAGTCAGACGGGTAATAATTTTGGTTTCGGGTTGCAGCACGGGTTTAATGTTGTGGAAAACAAGCTAGACATTATTCTCGGCTACGGCGTCGGTTACTATCTGCTGGATTTTGATGGGCGGGGCGATAGTAATGCGATCGGTGGTAATATTCATACCGGGCTTGAGTGGTATTTTGTCAGGGATTGGTCATTGAATTTTACGCTGAGGGCAGATATCGCAAATCATGATATCCAAATCAACAGTTTAGGCGGCGCAACTCGATACTCACAAGATCTAACACTATCCAGCCTCGTTGGTCTTTCTTGGTGGTATTAGGCCGCCTATTCTTGAAAGGCGTGAAAATGAGTTTCATGTCGTTCAAGCTCTGTAGTGCGTTCTAACACGAATATTGAATCCGATCACTCTGTCTCAACACAAAACACATCACGATCTTGAACTGAGTCGACAGCTTCGTGCACAATAAACAGACCTTGTCTGATTGCAACGAAACTTATGTCTGACCCATTGGATACCATCACCCAGTTCCTGCTTGAAGTTGATGCCCTCAAAACCATTGATCGCCGTACCTATATAAAGGGCGGATCACGACTCGAAAATTCAGCCGAGCACTCCTGGCATCTTGCGATGGCGTGCTGGGCGTTGAGTGAATATCTGGCCTTGGATCTCTGCCAAAACACCCTGATTAAATTGGCATTGGTTCATGACTTGGGTGAAATCGATGCGGGCGACACCTTTTTGTATGCGGATTCACGTAACGATGCCCATGAACAAGAGCGGCAGTGTGTGGCGCGACTGCATGAGCATCCTGGCAACCCGATCAAAGATCTAATGGATCTTTGGGATACACAGGAATACAGCAATAAACCTGAAGCAAAATTACTCAAGGTTGCTGATCGTATCTTGCCGTTTCTTCTGAATATTGAGAATGAAGGACGAACCTGGCGAGAGCTCGGAATCAAGCGATCTCAAGTTGTTGCGGCGCATACCTTTATTAATGAAGATTTCCCGCAGATACACGCTTGGTTAAGCCGTAAAGTTACGTTGGCCGTTGCTAATGGTTGGTTGATCGATGCCTGATAACAAGCTGAAAGCAGTAGGGTTGCGGGCAACTGCGGTGTGGTGTGCCATTCTAGGAATAGCGATCATCAATGGCCTACTGCGAACCTGGGTGCTTGCGCCCCTGATGAGTTCGCCGATATCACTGACGGTCAGCGGTATCATATTGAGTGTTGCTGTTTTTATCATCACTTGGCTATCGATTCGATGGATCAATCCCAGTTCATCAAAGGCAGCTGAATATATCGGTGTGCTTTGGGTAGTGTTAACCGCCGCTACCGAAATGGCTATGATTCTTGGTCAAGGCGAATCATGGAACATCTGGGTAGAGCAATTTGATGTGAGCTCGGGTAATTTGTTTGCGTTAATTATGGCTGTGACTCTGGTATCTCCTAGATTAGCCTTCAGTTATCGCTGCTCGCGATAGTTGGTTCAAGCGCATCTGTTGCGGTCGGCAATACTTGATCTCGCCTTTTTATTCGTTGGCGCAATACGGCCAAATCCAGGGTATTTACCAAGCCAGCAGCGACGATCAATATGAGTGCCCCCGCATACGCCCATTCAAACGGTTCGTTGAAAAAAATCAACATGTAGCCCGTTGAAACAATCGGTGTCATAAACGTAAATGGTGCAAGGAAACTTGCAGGTGCTTGGCGTAGTGTCCAAAACCATAATGCATCGCTTAGGCCATTAACGAAAAAGCCTGTCGCGATCACGATAAACCAACTTTGGGGTGTAGTCGGCATCGCAAACCCATCGGTTGCCATCATCGAAATAAATGAGGCAATCGTCGCCACACCGAAATAGACCATGGTAAGGCTCAACGGCTCTAAGTGGATCTTTTTGCTGAACACACAAAATAGCNCAAAACAAAATGCCCCTAGGCCAACCCAGCCCATTAAATCGGGGCGGGCGACTGAAAACTCGGTGTAGTGCCCTCGTGTAAGCACGGTAAATACCGCTGCAAACCCAAGGACGATTGCAACGACATTGCGGATTCCCAGAGTCTCTTTGAGTATGACGGGGGCAAGCGCGGCAATCATGATTGGCCATGTATATTGTATGACAAGTACTTCCATGCCTTTGCCTTCGGCATATCCCTGATAGAGCAATAGAAAATACAAGTAAGCGCCCAATAAACCCAAGGCAGATGCACTTATCCAGTCTCGCGCGCGGTACGTTTTTAACTCATTCAAACGACCTGACTTCCAGCTCACCAATAATAGAGCTAGGAATGAAAACAAACTCGACCAAAACAAAAACTGGTGATTGTTGAGGTCAGTTTGGCCAAAGCGCGAGACAACCGGAATAAAGGCCCACGCACAAACACACAGAATGGCATTGCGAATAGCGATTGATTTCATGGGGCCTCCAACTGTGAGTTAAGACGAGTAAAAGTGAGAAGAGCACTGACGACGTGAGCATATTGCGCTGTTATTCAGTTCGCGTAAAATGAACAAACATAGTTTTAGGTATCAAATATAATGATACCAGTGCAATTCGGTGACCTAGTTCAGGCACAGCGAGGCAATGGATGGATTTCAAGCATCTCAGAACATTTCAAACCGCAGCGCAGACGCTGAATTTTTCAGAGACTGCCGATATGCTGGGCTATGTGCAATCAGCGGTAACTGCCCACATTCGTTCGCTGGAGTCTGAACTTGAGGTTCGTCTATTTGATAGGAATCGCCGTGGAGTGCGACTGACCTATGAGGGGCAACAATTACTCGACTACGCCGATCGGCTATTTGCTCTACGAGACGAAGCAGAGCAGGCGATAAAGCGAGGCAAAGACATTACCGGTAACATTACTATCGCAGGCTATGAATCCCTTTTAACGTATCGATTGCCTCAGATTCTCAAGCGATTTGTCGATGCGTACCCGCAGGTCCGGCTAAATGTGGTGCCACTTGCGGTCAAACAACTGAAAACCCAAGTGCTGAATGCACAGATCGACATCGCATTTACAATGGAGCAGAGCACACATGTAAACGGGCTTGAGCAATTGCGACTGCGATGCGAAGAAGTCAATGTTATCGCCGCGCCGTCTCATCCGTTGGCGAAAAAGAAGGGGGTGACAGCGAGCGATTTAGTCAATGAAACATTGCTATTCACTGAATCCGGTTGCAGCTATCGCGCACTGTTTGAGCACAACTTGATGAAGGCGGGGGTATTCGACAAACCCAAGTTAGAGTTCGTTAGCGTAGAGCCAATAAAGGCATGTGTAAAAATGGGAATGGGCATTGCGGCACTCAGTAGAGTTTCGACGGAACGAGATATCGCTCGGGGACGATTAGCGAAGCTTGATTGGCAGGGCGATGATTTATCGGTCAATTTGCATATGGTTTGGAATAGCAAACGCTGGCTTTCACCGGCAGTTAAGGCATTTCTTGATGTAACGCAGTCATTTTATGATGGCTCTGAATTAGTCTGATGGATCTTTATTTTTCGGCAAGAAATCTCTGAATTAGCCGGCGGTTCTGAAAATGATCAATGTACATTAGAAAATAGGTGTTAAGTGATAACAATTAGCTGGCTGGATTTGTTGTGGTGCCTAATACCTCTAGCGGTTGTTTGTGGCGTTTACGTGAGCTGGCAAGGCAAGCCGAGCGAAATCATCACCGCCTCCTTACGCATGGTGATACAGTTGGTAGCCGTTGGCTATTTGCTACTCGCTATTTTTGATAACCCATCCCCCTGGCTCAGCTCACTCATTGTCAGCACCATGTTGCTGGTTGCGGCATGGATTGCTATTCGTCCGGTACGCCATCATAAGGGCTACCTGTTCCCGGCTATTGCGGCATTAGGCATCTCAGTTGGATTCCATCTTTTAATAACGATCTGGTTAATACTGAAAGCCGATGTTTGGTTTGAACCTCGTTTGATCATTCCATTGGCGGGCATGTACTTTGCTAACACCATGAATGCCATCAGTCTGGCGGCGGAACGATACCATTCGGAACTACATAACCAAAAGACTGCGTCTGAGGCGAGGTTAACGGCATTCCATGCAGCAATGATTCCACAGATTAACGGCCTGTTAGCCGTGGGGCTGGTCGCTTTGCCGGGCATGATGACGGGGCAAATTTTATCGGGGGTCTCTCCGCTAATTGCAGTGCGTTATCAAGTGATGATTATGGCAATGGTGCTTGGGGCTTCTGGGGTGGGGGCTGCGATTATGCTAACCATCCTATCGAAGAATCGAGTCGATGGTGGCCATAATTTAAAGCTTTAGGCATCAACTGACAACACTAGTACCAGTCTATAAATGCGATAGGTTTGTCAGTCATTCGTGCATAGGATATTAGTTAGGGCACTAACATTAATCCTGTTTCGAATAATTCAGGGTGCTAGCTGGGCCTAATACTATAACGCCGCTTTTACTAGCTGTGACTTATACGTTAGGTGATATGCGTCACATTCCATGTGTGATAAAAGTCTCAATAAAGCAATACCGCCCGACATAATGTCACGCAATCTTTAGTTCGTCGCGAACTTAAGGATAAAACCATCTATAGTCTCCCCCTTATTCGAACAATGGCGTTCGAAAGTTCAGGAGACTCGAATGATAACAATAACTTACGATTCTTTATGGACCACTACCCGCACCATCATGCGGGCTTCAGCGGTTCGGCAGATCATCACACTTTTTGCAATGTTAACCACCTCCTTAGTAGCAATTGCTGGCGGCGGCGGTGCACCAGACAAGCCGACTGATTCAGCGAGCAAAGTACGCATCACGTTTACTGCAGATCCAAATCCGGCCAATCTGATTCCAATTCGACTTCTTGAAGGTATCGAGATTTGGCCTGCAGAAGATGAATCCAAAATCACCCATTACAACGTCTATTGGGGGGATTCGCAACGCAACAAACTCGGTATCGCGCTGGCACCTCGACTCGCGCATATTCCAGCAACAAAAGACGGAAGTGTGCTTGTACACGAATTCCCTCCAGGCCTAAAAATGGAAGCTGGAGCAATTTGGGTTCTCGTATGTGCAGAAAATGACGGACGTGAATTTTGTGGCAAAGACGGCAATATGGAAAAGGTCACAGATCCGCTGTTATCAATTTTTGGCCGCCTAAACACCATCAAGAGTACGATCAAGAACAATGGCGATCTCGCTGGTGTTGAAGTGATGAAAACGTGTTCAAACTTGATTTGTGATGGCGTTGAAACAGCGCAAAATTGCCCGTCAGATTGTAGCGATTTTGGTCACGCATCGTTCAACTTCCAAGTGCTTTGTAACGAAGCAGACATGCAAGATGTTTATCACCCAACCAGCATAGCTGAAATTCAAGCCATCATTAAACAGGCGGCTGAAAACGGTGTTCGCGTTAAAGTAACTGGCGGCCAAGCGGTTAATGCTACATCTGGCTCGGCAACCTCGGTTATCTGTACTGATGGCATCACTCTGGTTATGGATCAATTCGACCATGAGCGAGAAGGACTTGGCATGCAGCTCGAAACCTTTGAAGGTCAAGAAGTTGTTAGCGTTGCTGCAGGTACTAACATGCACGAGCTGGGTGAGTGGCTGTATTCACATGGCAAGGGTCTGGGTTATGTTCACCTAGGCTGGCGTCATGTATCTGTAGCCGGTGCAATTGGCACGTCAGCTCACGGAAGTTCGCCGAAAAACCGTAACATTCTTTCTCACTCGGTTGTGTCGATGGATGTCATCGGTGCCGATGGTGAAATTCGGACTTACAGCCGTGGAACTACCGGCGTTGAAGACCCAGATTTGTGGAAAGCATTCACCACTCATCTCGGTTACATGGGGGTTATTACTCGTGTTCGTTTAGAGGTTCAAGCGGCAACAAACACACAAGTTAAAGTGACCTTCCATAACGAAGATGAGTTGTTCGAAAACAACAAGACGGGCAGTATCTACAACGACATCAAGGATTGTGATTATGGCCAGTACAACTGGTTCCCAAGTCAAAATCAATACTTGCGTACTTGCGGTAAAACAACAGCTGCTGCTGCCGAAGATGGCGCAAATAACCGCTTGCTGTTCCCTTATGTCGACCTGGGCCAGTTATCGGTTGAGCAAACCATGCAAATATTCCAGATTGGTGGTGCCAACACCAGCCTTGAGGCGCATGAAAACATGGCTTACATGCGTCGTTCTGGCTGGCATTTAACACCACCACTGGTTAAAACCGTTAAGGGCGAAACTCGCTATACCACTAATGCGACTGCACCGACTCACCGTATTACATCCAGCAAGCTCATCGATACCGTTGGTAGAGAAATGCGTCAAATGGATTGGGAAGTGGCGGTACCATTCAACAACATGCAGGCGGCGATGGAATATGTTCGTGATTTCACCAATGGCATGAATGTGAAGAACCGCTCTACACCAGTACCATTAATCGGTATTTTTGTACGTTTTTCGAAGGTCGAAAACAATACGCTTCTCGCTTATACCGGCACTGGAAACGGCTTCGAAGACGGTACAATTGCCGTCCATATCGAAATGCCGATATTCGTACCGACTGCATTGTCTGAACAGCAGTTCAACGAGTATATGGATCCTTATGAAGAAGCGATGCGAGTATTGGTTACACAATACGGTGCACGTGGTCACTGGGGTAAAAACATGCATTCGGATGACCCATGGATGTTTGAATTGCAACGTGACATTGGTGCCTATGGCGATCGTTTAACACGCTTCAACAATGCGGTTGCCAAGGTCGATCCGAATGGAATGTTTGCCAACAAATTTGCTAAGGCAATCGGCATCAAATATCCAAAATTCACCTATCCCGCAAGCTGGTGAGCTAACCGTACCTGTTTTAATATCTGCTGGTAGCCCTAGCGTTTGTCTAGGGCTACCACTCAAAGGAGCTCGCAGTAACATGCGCATGCTCCTTTTTTGTTTCTATTTCAGACTATTGTTTTTATCACAATTCACTTTAAACAAAGGGCCCCACAGCACGTCTTAATCAGCAAGGCTCTCGTTCAAGGGATTGTCTAACGAAAGGTTTGTACTAAAGGCTGGTGTTTTCATGATGAACATCTCTCAAGCGATACCCCATAAGCAATCCGACAATGGATAATAAAGCGCAAAGGAGGTGGGGACTAGCGGTTTAGATGTCGAAAGAATCAATCTCAAGTAAATATAATGGCCACACCCGTTGCAGGTGCGACCGTATTCATAAGGGGTTAAAGCTGAGCATCAACCGTTATGGTTCCATGACCAATATCGGAAGGTAACGTATTACCGGCTGGAACCGCCCCTGCACCAAAGGTGGTGTAACTCACCTCGTGAGTATGGCGGTTATCCGGCGAGCTAATTGTCCACTGTTTAGTGATTGCATAGTCATAGAGGAACCAATACACAGTCCAACTAATAACGTCGCCCGGACGTGCAGTAACACACTGCCTCGAGTAGATTGGGCCGCCATCACTCTCGCCAGTACGTTCGTTGATTAGCCACGCAGTATTCCCGCCATTGGAATAGCAGTAGCGCGATTCAGGCATTCCATAACTCAGCGTATCTGCATGATCAAATCGGAATATTTGTGACGATCTGAATAAGTCGCTAATCAATACCGCAGGACTACGTTTGCCGCCGAATTTGAATGCAGTATCGCCGTAATTCACTCCTTTGAAGCGTTTACCATCTAGACGATTAATACCAACGAACAGACCTGGCGCAGAAACATCAGCATTAAGCATTGTGGTACCAAAACCGTCACGATCTGTATCGTTGAGCCATTGCATATTGATATAACCACCGCTGAACGCAAACTGGTCAAATCGCTTATTAGCTAGCGTGTAAAGACTCCAGGTCTCAGGTAGGGAAGGGCCAACAAGATCGATGTCATATTGACTTACTAATAAGCTGGCACCACCAATATAGCGGCCGTCAGCGTTGAATAGCGCATAGATTTGTCCAAATCCACGATCATCTTCAATGAGGTTTGAGCGAGGTATCTTGTTCATTAAGTCGATGATCGGCGTAGTGCTCGTAATCGGGTAGGCAAACAAGGTATCGTCGATATTGATGGTATACCCAAAATCAGCGGCAACTTGTTCGAGCTGATGCTGTGATTCAAANCCAGCGTCGTAAACGAGATCAGCAAGATTGTCGGCTGCAACAATGCAGTATTTTTCTTCCTCACCAGGTAAATAACAATACTGCTGGGCCGTATTTTCAGCATCTTTATAGAAGCTTTCTAACGATGTGTAATAGTTGATCAAATTGGTGAGCTTTTCAGCATCTTCGCCATAGATCAATTGGCCGGCACGAGTCTTAACTTGGCGGGCGACGGCAATGCCTCGGTCGCGGATCGACAGATAGTGCTCATAACCTTCTTCGAGCTTTTTGCGTGCATCGCTCACCGATTCGTTGAAAGGCTGCTCAGGCAAATAATCGCCTTGCGGGATATTGCCGAGTGATGTGTATGACATTGTTGAAGGCGAACCCAGCACTACGGAAGTCTGCGCGTCATTCGGATCAATTTGTTCAGCAAAGCTCTGAATATAATCGTTCGCGGCACGCAGCTTGTCATCCAAGGCATTTACGTCTGCAAAGTTGTAATAATTGCTGCCATCGGTACCGACGATTTTACCAAGCTCGAGCGGTTTACCCCCGACCTGAAGGGCATACATTTGAACTTTACCGTTGGTGTCGTCGTAGTCGAGCGAGCCTTTTATATAGGCTCCGACACTTGCGACTCCTGGCAATTCAGCACCCACCTTTTGTTCAAACGCCAATTTATCTTTGACTGATGTAAACGAGACTTTGATCATGATAAAAATCGCGCCGCCAACGTCTGCCTGGCTAACAAACCGATCGCCGTAAGTGCTAATAAAGCTCTCCGGATCTGATTCATAGAGCGATAACGCAGGATCGGACATCATTACCGGGCCCTGGTCAGCCTGGGTGATGGCATAGCGGTACTTATAGCTGAAGGAGTAAATAATTGATGTGGTTTTACTGTTCGATTCAAACTGGTTAAGAAAGCTGTTTTCGGCAACGAGATTGACGCCTTCGATAGGAACAGACGCGTTCGCGCCATAGCCCAGTTCACTGGCAATCTTTTGTGTATCAAAACTTAGGGTGTAACTTAGCTCTGACGAGGGTTTGTTCACATATACCTGATACGAATTTAGATCCAGCGCGCTTTGAAATGCCGGAATATTATCGTAAGTATAAAAACCGCGCCCCACTATATGCCGACGTTTCGGGTCCTCTGCGCCCGAATCCGTTGATTCGCCTGACGATAACGCCATCGCGAGAGCCATAGAGGGCATGTCATTAGCCTTAGACTCCAGTGCTTCCTCATGTTTTTGGATATATGCCTTCGGCATATATTTTCGATAGGGATCTTGTTCTTCTGTGTTTTGCGCAAGCAGCGGCATGCTGTAAACAGTTGTTAGCATCACGCCGACAACTGCCGATGGGTATTTGAAACTCATATCCGACCTCTGGGGTTGATCAGTAGGGCCGTCCCTTGCAGTGATTTTGTGTCCGATCGTTATTGTTTGTTGTTACAAATAGTCAATCTGGCTGTTGCGGTGACAATATCGCGATTTGTTATAAGTTCTTGTGAATTGTGATGAATAAATCGTCAGTTTGCGCGTTTGATGTGAAATGCCGACCTTTTTTATCAATTTCAGGTAGTGGTTGATTACCATCATTGCATGTGGATTACTGACTTGTAATATGCAACTTTGTAACATTTTTCGATAAGGTGTTCCGTTGAGGATGATCGACGGTGGTTATTGGGGTTTTAGCGTCCATTTTCGATTACATGTGCGTCAATTCAATTAGGGGTAATAGAAATGAAAAAAGCACTTATCACCGGCGCTGCAGGTGGCCTAGGGTTTGCAACAGCTGAGTTACTGGTAGCAAATGGATGGCATGTTTACATTGCCGACTTCGACGCGAAGGCGTTAAGCAAGCTCGAAGAACAACAAGGATTTACACCGGTTGTGCTGGATGTTACTGATTCGGCATCTATTGATAACGCTTGCGAGATTGTCGGTGAAACAACCGATTCACTGGACGCGATTATTAATTTTGCCGGAATCTTGGCAGTGGGTTCTGTCATCGAGTTGGATGACGCAGTGCTTGAGCGTGTTATTAACGTCAACGTCTTGGGTACTTTTCGCGTCAACAAACGTTTCTTCAGCATGCTTCTTAAAACCAAAGGCAAGATCGTCAACATCAGCTCAGAGACCGGTTGGCAAACTGCTGCACCCTTCAATGGTGCATACGCAATGAGCAAGCATGCAGTTGAAGCATATTCAGATGCGCTGCGCCGTGAGATGGCGTTATTGGGTGTTGATGTGATCAAGATTCAACCTGGGCCATTTAAGACGGCAATGGTTAGCTCGATAGAAAGCAACTTTTCTGCTGCTGCTGACAGAAGTCAGTATTTTGGCGATGTCATTCGTCGAATGATGGGTTTTGCGGTAAAAGAGGGCAAAAAGGGTAATCCGCCAGAAGTTTTGGCCAAGGCAGTGCTTGATGCGCTGAATGCTAAGTCGCCAAAGCCAGCGTATTCGGTAAAAGCGGATCCGGCTAGATCTGCGCTGGAATTTTTGCCAATGACTTGGTCTGATTGGCTAATGAAAAAAGTACTAGGCGGTTGATGCTGTGTAGCGCATTGCCAACAATGATTGCTGGCGCGGGATTCTGAAAACTCTCTGCATCCCGCGCTACGCGTTTGCCGGCTTACCAGCCTTCAACCTTATGAATGTGCTTCCAAATATTCCCGGGGAACAAGCGGCGCATCACAGCACCAATCCGTGTTCCTTTGCCTGGGAATACCCAAAACTCGCCTTTTTGAACTGCTTTTTCGACAGCTTCTAGCACTTCTTCAGGGCTGATAGGCGGGTTTTCATCAAGAATTTTGGGCCAGATAGTATCTTTAGCCTGCTGTAACAAAGGTGTTTTAACCGCAGGAGGGCATACACATACGAATGTGATCCCACTGTTTTTGTGTTCTTCCGACATGATTTCAACAAATGCAGACGTGGCAAATTTACTCGCGCTATACGCGCCTGTTGCCAATACCGGCATAACGCCAAGCATCGACGAAAACACAATCATTTCACCGGAATTGTTATCCAGCAAATAGGGCAGAGTTGCCTTGGTGATATTTACCATGCCACCGTAATTGATATCCATCACGCGTATAATATCTTTTGCGTCATGGTCCAGAATCTTACCGTAAGGCATGATCGCAGCAGCGTGCATCACGCGATGGAGATTGCCGTGCTCTGCGACGATGGTTTCAACTGTTTTGAAAACCGCATCAGTATCAGTAACATCGACTTGGTAGGCAAATATATTGTCGTATCCCTCTGCCGTCTCGTGTAGACCGTCGGCATTAATATCCAAAATCGCGACTTTCATACCCTTTTTGGCGAGATTTTGTGCAGCTAGCCTGCCCATACCGCTCGCGCCGCCAGTGACGAGTGCGAAGTTATTGTTCGCCATGTTTTCATGCCTTTCGTTAAATACAATTATTCGATTGTATGTAAATTTGCATGTATGTAAATCCACAACGTTAGAGATATTGCTTTATCGTAATTCGGGCCTCTGGAAGCCCTACGCCCAAGGTGTTCGCATTTTGAGCAATTAACCGCGACGAATCGATCACAAGGCCGTCGATGATGCTGATTCTTGATCTGTCTGGCGGATTCTTTTGCCAATCTGCTTTCCATGCGATTTGATCAATTGCATAATCGTTAGTAACAGGGAAGGACAACAAAAAGGATTTGTTATGTCTTTATTATCCAGGCCAATTCATGTGGCAGGGTTCGCAGTGCTTTTGACCCTTTCAGCAGCAGCAGGGTTATATATGAGCGCCGGGGGGCAAACCCCCGCATTTTGGCCAGCCAGCGGCATTGCTTGTAGCTATTTCGTTTTTTCACATCGGCGTTTGTGGCTCTGGTATAGCCTAGGATTTGTGCCTGCACTCGCTGCGCCCTTTATGCTAATGACGGATCACAATCTGCAAGTGATCGCAGTGTTAGTCAGTGCTGGGTTGTTACAGGCTTTGGTTGCTGGGTTTTTGGTTCAGAGCCAATATCCTGATGGCTTTGAACCGAGGCGCCTGCGGGTTCTGCTGAACTTCTTACTGATCACCAGCGTTATTGCGCCGTTCTTTTCCGGATTTTTCGGTACGTCTGCGTTTTATCTCGCTTTCGGCAATCAAACTTGGCTGGGTTACTTTGTGCTCTGGGTGACTTCGAATGGAAGTGGGATATTAACTGTTATCGTCCCATTTTATTTTCTCGCGAAGGGCCGTAGTACATACTTATCTTTTAATTACCGGATAACACCGCTAGAGATTATCAGTTATACATTGGTACTTTTTTTCATATGCCACTGGATCGCAACAATAGAGCCTGAGCAAACCCTCCTGTCTAGAGTCTCCTACTTATTGTTATTGCCCGCATTATTGTTCGCCAGCATCCGTTACAACATGTTTACTAGCGCGATGAGCTGTTTGTACTTTGCAGTTTATACTGCCAACTGTATGCATATGGGCGTCAGCCCATTTGCGCATGATGGCCACCCAGTCATCGAAAACGTACTCACCTTTGACTTGTTTCTGTATGTACTCACGCTAACAACGCTGACCATGGGAGCGATGCGGCATGAGTCAGCACTTGTTCAGGTGCACCTGCGTGAACAGAAAAACCTGATTGAATCTCTCAATCAAAAAAAATCGGCATTTATTCAAGCCATTAACGACAAGCTAAGAGCGCCTGTAACTCAAGTTGTAGGTTCAGTTGATCGACTGAAAGACAGCGAGCTCACGGATTATCAGCGCTCAATGGTTGAATCCATCAATGTATCAAGCCATAAAATCATGTCACTCATTGACGATATTTTAAGCTTTTCAAAAGCAGAAAATGCTCACCTTCATAAAGAAACTGTAGAGTTTTCATTAGAGCGCATTCTTCATAACGTCGTTCAATCATTTGGTCTGAAGGCTGAGACAAAAGGTGTTGGCATCTATCTTTTGATGGAAAACGCAGGAGGGCGCTATCGAAGTGATCCGACATTGATTAAGCAAATCGTCACTAACTTGCTTAATATCATGTTGCTCCAATCTAGAATGAGCCACATTTTGATTAAATCTCGACAAACCAGCTACTGTTTAATGATCAGCTTCGAGCTTACCGGAAAGTACACAATCAGTGACGTAAGTAACAGCGTTACATCGAAAGCCAATATCTCGAATGATTCAGAAACATTAGGTATTTTTATTTCGCAGAAGCTCACTGAAGCACTCAACGGCAAGCTTACATTTACCGATCACGGAGAAAGAGGCGTCGGGTTTTATGAGTTGGAATTGCCAATGATCCCTGTTATCGCACCGGATCCGGTCTATGAAAGAGACTACCGATTGACCATCGTATCTTCATGCCAACTGGAAGCGAGCCTTATCGCGCGCTCTATCGCGGGCCGCGTCAAGACAACCGCGTTATTCGATACCAACGATATTGCAACTGCTTCTGAAGACTTGATTATCGCTGGCAAAAAAGAAGTGTGTATTCTCGATTGGCGAGATACCAACGTTCATAAATGCCGATCAAGCCTTTTACGGCTCGAAAAACACTGCGATCAAGTGATCGCAATAGTGCCTTGGTCTATGGATATTTCTGGGCTGGCTGCGTTCAATATCTTAACAAGGCCCTATAGCCAGACCGAGCTCATTACATTGATAAACGATGCTTACCATAGTCGTACTGACAGACTGTCACTTGAACCCATGAGTTAATTGTTTGCATTGGCATGCTCTTATTGTTTGGCGCTTTTTATAACGAATATAAGGAAGACATGTGCCTGTCGATTCTAAAACCGCGCTACTGACGCTTGTTGGTAGCCCGGGCATCATCACCGCGAGCAAAAAAAAACCATGGCTAGTTGCGCTTGTCGGCGTCTTTTTAATCGGACTCGGCGGGTCAATTTTCGCAGCTTTAGTCTGGCACCCTGAATGGATAGCTTGGTATGTTGGCTCTTTGGTCGTTATTGCGAGTATTTCAGAGCTCATTTACCTGATTTCAATAGGTCGTAAACGCAATCGGTGGGCGAAAATGGCAATAGCCCAGGCGTCATTATATTTAATGGCCGGTCCAATTATCCTATCCAACCCCGTCGAACTCTCACAGTTACAAAACCTATCGTTGGGGTGGCTGCTGTTGCTAATCGGTATCGTGAGGTTTTACGCAGCTATGGCCAGCAAAGGTGCAAAGAGTTGGTTGTGGACGATGCTAGGTGGATTTTTACTAATTTTTCTCGGCGTCTATATTATTGCCGTATCACCCATTGCGGGCATTTTGATTATTGCGCTACTTGGCGCCGTTGAAGCGTTATTCAACGGCGCCATATGTTTATTGTTCAGTTATCAGGCTATTGAGCGGTCGCGTTAGTTGGAGCAGCAGGGTAGCCCTTAAACATAAATAGTGGATGTAAAGACAATCCAATCCCTTCACGAATTTCAGTTGTATTAGTTAGCAGGTCATTACGGCGTTTAAACGAACCTGCGCCATTCACCGATTCAAATGCATCCGCCACCTGAATGCCGCCAACACTGTGCAGAATCACCTGTAAATCCCGACCAATTAGGTGGGATTCAATGGATATCGCATCAATCGGTTGGCGCCAATTGAATCCACCACTAATGTCCTCCGCGNCTCCTTGCACCTTAACCTTCCTGCGGATCCCATCCCATTCAGCAAGTCTGCCGTTACGCTCCGCATAGTAGGTTTTTTTAACAATAAGGTCCGTAAACAGCACCGCATCTAATCGAGGGTTGTTAGAAAACAGCTGGCTGAGTGTGTCATTGATGGCATCTTTGAACGCAGCTGTGTTCGTACCGGTTGCCGGATCGATAAGCACACCATATCGAGCTGGCATTTTTTTCCATACACTTTCAAAGGGTCTGTTGCTAATCACCCGGACGCCTCGATCTTCGAGGTATTCGCGAGTGACGCGATCAACAGCTGGATCTTTGTCTCGCACATAATATCGGCTCGGATTACCATAATTGATGGGCGCAATCATCACGGTAGCTATCTCAATCTCAGTGCCGCGATACGCATAAGGATAGAGCGTATCGTTGGAAAGATTAGAGCCACAGGCGATAAGGAATGTTGTTAGAATACCCACAAACGCGGGTTTAATAGTTTGGCGAATCGACATGATATTGAAATACAAAGAATATGGTGATTCCGATAATGAAGCGGTAGTGCTTCTACACGGATTATTTGGAATGGGTGACAACCTAGCCAGCTTAGGAAAACATCTGAGTCAAGATTTCCACATCATTGTTCCTGATTTAATTAATCATGGCAAGTCCCCTCATCGCGCGAATATGGGCTATCCATCAATGGCTGATGATGTAATTCAGCTCTTAGACATCCTGTGCATCCCTCAATTTCATCTCGTTGGCCATAGCATGGGAGGGAAAGTAGCAATGCAAATAGCTGGCGTTCGAGGAGAGCGAGTTAGTAGTCTAGCGGTTGTCGATATATCTCCTGTTCAGTATCCGAATCGACACTCGCGTATTCTTGAAGGGATGCAAGCAACAGCTAAGCGGAGCTTCTCCAAGCGGCGCGACGCTGATGAAGCGCTTTCTCGATATATTGATGAGGTAGCGCTACGCCAGTTTTTCCTAAAAAACATGAGTAAAACAGACGATGGAAGTTGGCGCTGGGCAATCGGCATCGATGAATTGATCAATGCATACTCGGATATTGCCGACTCACCAACCTATGATAGGCCATACAATGGCCCTAGTTTATTCATCAAAGGCGAGCTTTCAGATTACATACTCGAAAGCCATCGAGATGCTATTAGTCGGCGGTTCCCTAACATTTCTTTAAAAATCATCCAAGGAGCTGGTCACTGGGTGCATAGCGAAAAGCCAGCGATGTTTAATACCGTTATCGACCGTTGGTTAAATTCTCAATCCCTACATACGAAATAGGCAGTTAAATCCGCCCGAGCTCACCTAAATAGTTCCATATACATAACGGATAGTTTGGCGATATTGAACCCGCATCACGTCTACTGGAAATGCGCATGCATTATCGGTTGAATACTACAGGTGTACGGCATTTAACCGCAATATTGTTGTCTTATTTCCCGAGTCAGTTGAATCACATGAGGGAGTATAATGATAACCAATGTTGCGAATTATTCCGCCGTTGATAGCGCACCCAACCCTAATCAGTGGGTTGATATGATGGTAGACCTACCGAGTCTGGCCCCCGAACTAGATTACATTCGCTCAACTATGCAAGGCTGGTTGGCTCGTAGAAAACCAAAATCAGTGCTAGATGCTGGATGTGGCCCCGGTGTAACAACGAAAGAACTCGCCCGCAGTCAGGTTTCAATCGACAAAATCATTGGAATGGACGCAAGTGATCGGATGCTGTCATACGCACGCGATCATAACGCCATGACGAATATCGAGTTCCAAAAAGGCAATATTATGGAGCTGCCTTTTGAAGCAAATACATTCGACGCGGTTAGATTCGAACGCGTTTTACATCACGTTGAGCGACCACAAAAAGCCCTGAGTGAGATAACTCGCGTGCTGAAGCCCGGCGGGTATTTAGTCGGCGCGGAATCAGACACTTATCAGGTAAGGGTTCACCCCCTGTCAGAATTGCAAAACATGGCATTCAACAATGCGTTCAATCAAGGCTTTAGAAGCGAAGCAGTGGGCCGGTACCTTCATGAATATGCAGCAAAATCCGGATTGATGGTTCTTGAACATATGTGTTTTTCAATGATTTTTCATGACCTTGAAACAATCGACAGTAAGTTCGAAATCCGGCGGTTGATTGGAGAATCACTGCCAGATAACGAGCCCACAGACATGATCGCTGCGCTCGACAAGGCTCAAGAGGAACACAACTTTTTCTTTTCAATTCCGGTTTACATCATATTGGCCACGAAACAATGAAAAATTGGTGTTCAGCCAATTCTGAGTCTATTTGTTAGGGGATATGCTTTTGCTTCCAACTACCCAAGAGGACATTTCATGGGCTTCCAACACATTAAAGTGCCTGCCGACGGGGCTAAAATCTCATTGAATGACGATAAATCGTTGTCAGTTCCTAATAATCCAATCATCCCCTTTATTGAAGGCGATGGTATCGGCGTAGATGTCACTCCAGTAATGATTGACGTCATCAATGCAGCCGTTGAGCGAGCATATGACGGCAACAAAGCAATTCATTGGATGGAAGTCTATGCAGGCGAAAAGGCCGCTGAAACCTATGATGGCGATTGGTTTCCTGCGGAAACCCTTGAGGCATTTAAACAGTATGTTGTTGGCATAAAAGGGCCATTAACAACACCGGTTGGCGGCGGCTTCCGCTCACTTAACGTTGCCTTACGCCAAGAGATGGATCTTTTTGTGTGCTTAAGGCCTGTACGCTGGTTTAAAGGCGTACCTTCCCCTGTACGAGAGCCTGAAAAAACTGACATGGTGATCTTTCGCGAAAACTCAGAAGACATTTACGCAGGCATCGAATGGAAAGCAGGCACTGAAGAAGCTGATCGTGTTGTTAAGTTTTTACAAGAAGAGATGGGGGTAACCAAAATTCGATTTCCCTACAATGTCGGAATAGGTGTTAAGCCAGTATCGGAAGAGGGTACCAAACGCTTAGTAAGAGCCGCGCTGCAATACACGATCGACAACGACCGCAGTTCACTTACGCTGGTCCATAAAGGCAATATCATGAAATTCACCGAGGGCGCCTTTAAAGATTGGGGGTATGAACTCGCTAAAGAAGAGTTTGGCGCTGAATTGCTTGATGGCGGTCCATGGATGGCTTTCAAAAACCCTAAAACGGGCAATCAAATTATTGTAAAAGACGTAATTGCAGACGCCATGTTACAACAAGTGCTTTTACGACCTTCGGAATACGATGTTATCGCTACACTCAATCTAAACGGCGATTATTTATCTGATGCACTTGCTGCACAGGTAGGAGGTATTGGTATTGCGCCCGGAGCAAACTTATCCAATGATGTGGCCATATTCGAGGCGACTCATGGCACAGCACCGAAGTACGCCGCACAAGATAAAGTTAATCCCGGGTCCGTAATACTTTCTGCAGAGATGATGCTTCGCCATATGGGCTGGACCGATGCAGCTGACCTAGTTATCAAGGGGATGGATGGCGCAATACAGGCGAAAACGGTTACTTATGATTTTGAACGTCTGATGGAAGGCGCCAAATTGTTGAAATGTTCAGAATTCGGGCAGGCAATTATCGACAATATGTAAGCGCAAGACTCTCACACCCTCGAGAGTGGTTTCTTGGGAACAAAAGGGCGCCTACGGGCGCCTTTGAACGGATCGTCAATGCTGTAAATCTATTGGATTTGCTGATTAATACGAAATCCCATAGGAAGCTGAATACTCTAGACCAAAAAAAACCGGCTTTCGCCGGTTTTTTCGTGCCCTGATGAATCAGGCATCTGCTCGATCATGGAGGGTGTTGCCATTGGCTTCCTGTAGCTCGGCGATATGCGCATCACTCAGCGGCTGGCCGTCTGAGTCGATTAATTTGATGGCAGTAGCGTGTAGGCCTTTTGAGCCAGATATTGCATCAAATAGGACAGTTTGTCCGGTACTCAGAGTACGATATCCATTCATGTTAATCGAAGAATAATGCACGAAGACATCCTGGTCGCTACCTTCTGGCAGAATAAAACCATAGCCCTTTGCATTGTTAAACCATTTAACGACACCCTTTTCCATTGTGTATTCCTTTTTCACTGGAGTGGCAAAACTAAATTCAGGTACGGCGGCGGGGAATTACATGCAGCACTTCTCATCGTGAGGTGTCTAATGTACAACGCATTAAATCCGTACAGTTATTCTGAGTTTTGATAACAAATCGGGGTTCGTCAAGTTTACGAAGGTAAAATCCTATGTGGTTGGAAAATAAGGTATGATGCAACCTTACCACTGGAGAAACGAGCTACGTTTTTTATCGAATTGTTATGAGTAATCACAAAAATATTCGTCTAACCTTATCCATGAGTGAACAGGGTAGTCCCGAGGATGAAGGCTCTTTGGCAGTGGTCGAATCCGGCCCTAAAGTAGCACGTCCTCCGCTTTATCAGGTTGTTATGCTGAATGACGATTTCACTCCCATGGAGTTCGTTGTTGAAGTGTTGCTGTTGTTCTTTTATATGGATCGCGAAAAAGCGACGCAGATAATGCTTGCAGTTCACACTGAAGGGAAAGCAACCTGCGGAATTTTTCCCCGCGATATCGCAGAAACGAAGATGATGCAGGTGAATGCGTTTTCGAAGGAGAATGATCACCCTCTGCTGTGCAACATCGAGCCTGTTGAATAACCTGGGCAAGAGGCAGATTACATGCTGAGTAAGAAATTAGAAGAAACTCTCAATCTGGCATTCAAAGAAGCCAGATCGAAGCGCCACGAATACATGACCGTCGAGCATTTGCTACTCGCGCTTCTCGACAACCAATCAGCAATAGATGTTTTGAAGGGATGCGGAGCAGATCTTGATAATCTGCGAAGTGATTTGACCTCCTTTCTTGAAACGACAACGCCTGTGCTCCCCGAGGAAGCCGGCGACCGTGAAACACTACCTACATTAGGATTTCAACGCGTTCTTCAACGTGCTGTTTTTCATGTACAATCTTCCGGAAAAGAAGAAGTCACCGGCGCAAATGTTCTTGTCGCCATCTTTTCTGAGCAAGAGAGCCAAGCGGTTTATCTACTGAAGCAGCAAGACATATCCCGACTGGATGTCGTGAATTACATTTCTCACGGCATTACCAAGATTAATAACGATGAAGACGCCGATGAAGGCATGGAGAGTGCTGAAGAATCATTAAGCGGCGGCGAATCCAAGTCTGAGAGTCCACTCGAAAATTACGCAACCAATCTAAATTTGCAAGCCAAAAGCGGTAACACTGATCCGTTAATTGGACGTGATAGTGAAGTAGAGCGGGTGGCCCAAGTACTCGCACGCAGGCGCAAAAACAATCCACTACTTGTTGGTGAATCCGGCGTCGGAAAAACCGCAATAGCAGAAGGATTGGCAAAGAAGATTGTCGATGAGGAAGTTCCGGAGACCTTGGCAGATGCCGTTGTCTATTCACTCGATCTTGGTGCATTACTCGCGGGAACGAAATATCGAGGGGATTTTGAGAAACGTTTTAAATCCTTGCTCGCCGAACTGAAAAAGAATCCGAATTCGATTCTTTTTATTGATGAGATACATACCATTATTGGTGCGGGCGCTGCATCCGGCGGTGTAATGGATGCATCAAACCTACTGAAACCCTTGCTAACCAACGGCAATCTTCGCTGTGTTGGATCTACAACCTACGAAGAATATCGCGGAATCTTCGATAAAGACAAAGCGCTTTCTCGTCGATTCCAAAAAATCGATGTTGTTGAGCCCTCAGTTGAAGACACCTACAAGGTACTCAAAGGTTTAAAATCGCGATTTGAAGAGCACCACAACATCAAATACGCCGATAAAGCACTGCGCGTTGCAGCTGAACTTGCCGCAAAACACATCAATGACCGCTTTTTGCCCGATAAAGCAATTGACGTCATTGATGAAGCTGGTGCCTACCAACAGCTTTTACCCGTATCAAAGCGTAAAAAGACCATTAATGTTGGCGATGTTGAATCCATTGTTGCCAAGATTGCTCGAATACCTGAAAAATCTGTATCGTCTGACGACAAGGCCTCGCTATCTAAACTTGATGAAAGTTTGAAGCGAGTTGTTTTTGGTCAGGACGAGGCAATTAATACCTTAACGACCGCCATCAAATTATCGCGTGCGGGTTTGGGTTCTCCCGATAAGCCGATCGGCTCATTCTTATTTGCTGGTCCAACCGGTGTTGGCAAGACAGAAATAACCAAACAATTGGCAAAACTATTGGGTATTGAGCTCGTTCGTTTCGATATGTCGGAGTACATGGAGCGCCATACAGTTTCGCGCTTGATAGGCTCTCCTCCAGGCTATGTTGGCTTTGACCAGGGCGGCTTATTGACCGAAGCGGTCACCAAGCACCCTCATAGCGTTGTATTGCTCGATGAAATTGAAAAGGCGCATCCCGAAGTATTCAATTTACTTTTGCAGGTAATGGATCACGGTACGCTCACGGACAATAATGGCCGCAAAGCGGACTTCCGAAATGTCATCGTAGTTATGACCACTAATGCTGGCGCCGAGCTACTAACGAAGCGATCAATCGGCTTTGCTGTTCAGGACCATTCCAGTGATGGCATGGAGCAAATCACCCGTACGTTTACGCCTGAATTCAGAAACAGATTAGATGCGATCGTTCAGTTTGGTCAGCTCACACCTGATGTGATTGCGACCGTTGTCGATAAATTTTTGGTTGAATTGCAATCTCAACTTGATGAGAAAGCGATTACGCTCAATGTATCTGATGAGGTTCGAGAATTCCTCGTTAACACGGGCTATGACAAAAACATGGGTGCCAGGCCTATGGCTCGTGCGATACAAGAGCACATCAAAAAGCCACTGGCAGAGCTTGTGCTGTTCGGCAATGTATCAAGTTCAGGTGGTATTATTGAAGTGGTGCTTGAGGATGATAAGATTGTTATTCGAGAGCAGACGCCAGAGCTCGCTTGACGATCACAAGCCACCAGGCAATAAAAAAGCGGCTATGGCCGCTTTTTTATTGCCTGCCAGATTGAAAATTAATTGCGTCATTCGAAGTGCGTGCATCTCTAACAGTAACGCATTGCGTCAGCGTGAATTAATGATAAGTTATCAACCATTGCTCGTAGCGCCTATGACGCGGCCGACAACTGCCAGAGAACTTTAGTGCGGATAACTGGCCTGGCGAAATGCTGGAAAACAGAAGAAAACAAAGGGGGAAGGGCCTAGAAATAAAAAAGCCAGCTTAACGCTGGCTTCGGTACTAAGTGAGGAATTAACGTGCGCGATATGTGATCCGACCCTTAGTAAGGTCGTAAGGTGTTAGTTCTACACGAACTTTATCGCCGGTAAGTATACGAATATAGTTCTTGCGCATTTTGCCGGAAATATGAGCGGTTACAATGTGGTCGTTCTCCAACTTTACACGGAAGGTTGTGTTAGGGAGTGTATCGATCACTTCTCCTTCCATCTCAAATTGATCTTCTTTTGCCATTTAGCAAGATTCCTCATTCCTCGTAGGGATAATTTATGTGCCTAGATATCTATTGTTCTTAGATGGGCCAAGCAATATAAAGGTGCGCATTCTGCCTGAATTATGGACGAATAGCAAAAAAAACCCAATGGATCTTAGCGTAGCTCTATCCAGCGCTGATTAATGTAAATCTCACACGGACGATAGCGGGTTTTATAGCTCATTTTCGCACAACTTTTAATCCAATAGCCTAGATAAAGATAATCGAGTCCAATTTCCTGCGCCTGCTGGATTTGCCAGAGGATAGCAAAACTACCCAGACTACGCTTTTCTTCTTTCGGGTCATAAAACGTGTAGATAGCAGACAGCCCATTTCGCAATTGATCAATTACGGCGACTGCGACGGGCTTGGCGTCTGACGAAAACACAACAAAATCCGTACACCCAAAGGCGTCACTCAAAAAACTTTCATATTGATCTTTATCAGGAGGGTACATATCGCCGTCATGGTGCCGCTGGCAAATGTAATCGGCATATAGCCTATAGAGCTCATCAGTCGCAATCGTATCCGCATAGTGCGCGCTAAGATCGCCATTGCGCTTTAGTATACGTTTTTCGCTTCTGCTGAATTGATAATCTTTAACAGAAATTCGAATCGGGATGCATGCCTGGCAGTTTAAACAGTCAGGTTTATAGACATAAGGGCCGGAGCGTCGAAATCCTCGCTCAGACAAAAATGAATAGGCATCTTTGTTAAGTTTGGCCTGCGGATCAACAAACAAGGTTGTTGATTCGTTCCCCTCAATATAGCTACAAGCATGAGGTGCCGTCGTATACAGCGCGAGCTGCTCTACTGGAATGCGATTATCGTTCATTGTCTTTCAAGCCTTGCCAGGGGTCCTTCTCTGGCCGCTCATCGCAAGCGGACAGGTATCTGCGAAAGTCACTTCTCAGAATTGACCGTGCCCCTAATGATAGCAGGTGCGGAGACTCAACTTGGCAATCGATCATGACAAAGCCTGCGTCGCTAAGTGCCTGAACAAGATACACAAACGCGACCTTCGATGAATCAGTTGCTTTGCTAAACATTGATTCACCAAAAAAAATACGTCCGATGGCGATCCCGTAAAGGCCACCTACAAGTTCGTCTCCTTGCCATGCTTCAACACTGTGTGCATGTCCCGATTCGTGCAGTGCAATGTAAGCATTATGCATTTCATTCGTAATCCAAGTCCCCTCACAGTCTTGACGCAATTGTGCGCACGAATCAATCACCCGTGAGAAGTTTGTATCTGCGGTTATCAAAAAGGGCTGCTTTCTGAGTGTTTTCTTCAGGCTCTTGGAAATATGGATTTCATCGGGAAAAATAACGCATCGAGGATTTGGGCTCCACCAGAGAATAGGGTCATCATCATTGAACCACGGGAATATTCCGCGACGGTAGGCGTCAACTAGAGTATTGACCGACAGATTACCCCCGGCAGCAAGAAGTCCGTCAGGATCGGTCAGCGCTTGATCGGTCGGAGGGAATGCCGGTCGGCGTTCGTCGAGCCAAGGTATCAAAGTATTTGGGCTCCAACTAGAGGTGTCAATGCCTCCCGCAAGTTAAACGACACATCTGTATGGCGCCTAGCTTGCGGAGGTGTGACAAGAATGGGAACGTTATTCGTCGAGAAACTTCTCTGCATCCAGTGCAGCCATACAGCCAAAGCCAGCAGATGTCACGGCTTGACGATATATATGATCAGCAACATCACCAGCAGCGAAAACGCCCTCAACAGAGGTCTGTGTTGCATTGCCACCCAAGCCGCTTTGAATCTGAATGTAGCCGTCTTTCATATCAAGTTGGCCCTCAAATAAACTGGTATTTGGCTTGTGGCCGATCGCAATAAACACACCCGCGACATCAATTTCCTTTGCTTCATCAGATTCAGTCGCCTTGAGACGCAATCCAGTTACACCCGCGGCATCACCCAGCACTTCTTCAAGCGTATGATTCCAAATAATCTCAACGTTACCGTTTTCAGCACGCTCAAGGATTTTATCTTGCAAAATCTTTTCAGAGCGAAGCTTGTCGCGACGGTGAACCAGTGTGACTTTGTCGGCGATATTTGAGAGATAGAGCGCTTCTTCAACGGCTGTATTTCCGCCACCAATCACGGCAACTTCTCTGCCGCGATAGAAGAAACCATCGCATGTTGCGCAAGCACTAACACCTTTGCCCATGAAAGCCTCCTCAGATGGAAGCCCAAGATACTGAGCTGACGCACCTGTCGAAATGATCAAAGCATCACAGGTATAGTTCGCACTATTGCCGAACAGCTTGAAAGGTCTCTCTGACAGGTCAGTACTTTCAATGTGATCGAAAATAATATCTGTATCGAAACGCTCGGCATGATTTTGCATACGCATCATCAACTCAGGGCCTTGAACGCCTTTGTCATCACCGGGCCAATTATCGACATCAGTCGTAGTGGTTAACTGCCCACCTTGCTGCATCCCGGTAATCACAACTGGATTTAAATTAGCACGTGCCGCGTAAACTGCAGCCGTATACCCGGCAGGACCAGAGCCAAGAATAATCAGTTTGTGGTGGATAAAATCACTCATAGTTCTAAACAGCCTGTAAATTCTTTAATCAACGAAATGGCGCTATTTTATCGGTTTCAACAGATTCTGCTACTAAATCCACGCTATTCACCTTATTAAAGATGGCTATTGATCAATAATCGGCCTTTAGCCGGCCCATTTGGCACGAAAATGGGATCTCGATACAGGCATTAGCAAGATTCCCGACGATGGGGTATCAGAATGGGGCTGCGTTAAGCTATTATCTCCGTATAAGATTAATACCAATGACAGGATATGGATAAAAAGCTGCAAGACAAATCGCTTGAGGGCTCTTCAGAATTAAGCCTGCGTGTAAACCGTAAGATTATCGAAGGCCTTTTCGTAATTAATATCGCTGCGGCCCTGTTTTTCTTATTGGCTCTTGCGACGTACAGCCCAAATGACCCAGGTTGGTCGCATTTCGGTGCCATTGGCGAAATCAACAATGCGGCAGGGAAAACCGGTGCATGGGTATCGGATATACTATTTTCGACAATCGGTTACAGCGCTTACATATTCCCGCTAATATTACTCTATCGCGCATGGTTGTTCTTCGCTCATCGAGACGCACACGACGACACAGACTGGCCTAGCTTTGTACTGCTAGGAATTGGCATCATGCTGGTAACCATCAGCATCACCGGCTTATCCTCAATTAACTCACCACCCATGGCATCTGCTTTACCATTTGGCGACGGTGGAATGCTTGGTGAAACTCTCGCGCGCGAATTCTACGACAGCTTTGGTTTGGCTGGCGGTCGACTCTTTTTGTTTGCCTTGTTGTTTATCGGGTTTTCTATTTGCACAGATATTTCTTGGATGTCTCTACTCGACAAACTAGGTCGACGTGCGTTTTTGGTGATTAATAGACTGCGAGGCGCGATATTAAATGGGTTGAATAAGCTCAAGACGCGTAAAGAAAAGCAGGCGCCGGTAGTTAAGCGCGCAATTGAACGTAAGGTTGAACTCGAAAAACAGCTAGATAACCAGAAAAAACGCACGCCACCGACCATCTCTCTGCCCAAGCTAAAACCCGAGTCAGAACCCAGCGAACGCGTTAAAAAAGAAAAACAAACAACCCTGTTTGATGCTTCGGAGCCATTGCCTGCAGTCAACTTGCTGGCTCAAGCTCGACTCGATGTAAAATCTGGCTATTCAACAGACACCTTAGAGAAACTCTCGCGGTTACTTGAGCACAAGTTGCTTGATTTCCGTGTAGAGGCGACGGTAACTGATGTACTTCCTGGGCCTGTTGTTACACGGTTCGAGATTCAGCCATCTCCGGGCACCAAAGTTAGCACCATTAGTAATTTAGCCAAAGATATTGCGCGATCCTTGGCTGTGGTGAGTGTTCGGGTTGTTGAAGTTATTGCGGGTAAGTCAGTTATCGGCATCGAAATCCCTAATGAAAGTCGCGAAATGGTGCTGTTTTCACAAGTTATCGGGTCTGTTGCTTTTGATGACTCCAAATCACCACTGACGATGGCACTGGGTCACGACATCGGCGGAGCGCCTATTGTCGCAGACCTCGCAAAGATGCCGCATCTATTGGTTGCCGGCACCACCGGCTCAGGCAAAAGTGTCGGCGTAAACGCGATGATTCTTAGCATGCTATTTAAAGCAACACCGGACGAGGTGCGCCTCATGCTCGTCGACCCCAAAATGCTGGAGCTATCTATCTACGAGGGCATACCGCACTTATTAACACCCGTCATCACTGACATGAAAGACGCCGCCAATGGGCTGCGTTGGTGCGTCGGTGAAATGGAGCGTCGGTACAAGTTAATGTCAAAGTTAGGGGTTCGGAATGTTTCGGGCTTCAACAAAAAGGTTCGAGATGCGGAGAAAGCCGGCGAACCACTACTTGATCCGCTTTGGCAGCCAGAGATGGAATTTGTTGCAGGTGTGGATCTTCCGCCTGCACCGCCGCTAGAGACCCTGCCATTTATCGTTGTGGTAATCGATGAATTTGCCGACATGATTATGGTCGTCGGTAAAAAGGTTGAAGAATTAATCGCGCGTATCGCTCAGAAAGCACGCGCCGCCGGCATACATTTGATTCTAGCCACGCAGCGCCCGTCGGTTGATGTAATAACCGGTCTAATCAAGGCGAATGTACCCACACGTATCGCATTCCAGGTCTCCTCGAAGATTGATTCACGAACGATTCTCGACCAAGGCGGCGCGGAACAACTGCTAGGGCATGGCGACATGCTGTTTTTGCCGCCAGGAACCAGCTTATTAACCCGCGTTCATGGTGCGTTTGTATCGGATGAGGATGTACACTCAGTTGTACAGGATTGGAAAAAACGCGGCCAGCCAAATTACATTCAAGGCCTAATAGAAGAAGGGGGCACCGGGGATATTCCTGGAATCGCTTCTGAAAGTGGTGATAGCGAAGACCCCGAGGCTGATGCTTTGTACGACGAGGCCGTTGCGTTTGTTTGTGAAACACGCAAAGCGTCTATTTCCTCGGTTCAGCGGAAGCTTCGAATCGGCTACAATCGCGCCGCAAGGATGATTGAAACCATGGAGGCGGCAGGTGTAGTCAGCTCTATGGGCACCAATGGACAGCGCGAAGTACTCGCGCCCGCGCCTCCAAAACACTGATTAGAGATCAATATGCATATGCCTTCAGCTTCCAAGCTATTTATGTTCGCATCAGCTTCGTTTGTGACAACAGTCGTACATGCAGGGAATACGCTTAAAGATCTTGAATCAACACTCGGCTCCTATCAGTCACTGGAATCCAACTTTTCACAAACCACAATTGGCACCGATGCCAACGTGCTGCAAACATTAACGGGAATCATTAAAATGCAAAAGCCCGGGCAATTGCGCTGGGCTGCAGAAGATCCATTTCCCCAGCTTATTGTGAGTGACGGAAAAACAATCTGGCAATACGATGAAGATCTTGAACAAGTGGTAATTCAGGATTACCAAAAACAGATCGAAACATTGAATTTCTTACAGCTATTGGAAAAGCCCACATTAATCAGTGCGCAGTTTGTTCTCGTGCCTGACGCCAACGACAAGGGTGAAACAACCAACGCTGATAATGACGATAGCTATCGCCTCGCTGCAGCCGACCCCGCATCGCCAATTAAAAAGGTATCTTTTACATTTAAAGGTAATACGCTGACCTCTGCCAGCTTCACTGACTCGCTAAAACAGGTTACTCATATTGCTTTCACCAACATGACGCTTAATAAGCCTATCGATAAGACGGAGTTCACATTTAAGATTCCTGATGGCGTCGATGTGATCCATCAGCAATAACTGCAACTCTCTGCCGACTGACGCCTGCTCACAATTCAATGAACAACGATAGCCTATTCGACTCAGCGCCTGACTCTTCACGATTTTTGCCCTTAGCGGCGAGAATGCGCCCTAAAACGCTCAGTAGCTATATTGGCCAAGCGCACATTCTTGGCCCTGAAAGGCCGCTGACAAGAGCGATCGAGTCCGGACACATTCACTCCATGATTTTGTGGGGGCCACCAGGTGTTGGTAAAACCAGCCTCGCTAAACTCATTGCCAACCACTGCAGCGCTGACTTCGTTGAAATTTCAGCAGTTCTGGCAGGCGTCAAAGACATCCGAGCGGCCGTAGAAAAAGCACGCATGCAGCGCATTCAGTACCAGCGCTCAACAATTCTGTTCGTCGACGAAGTACATCGATTTAACAAATCTCAGCAAGATGCATTTTTGCCCCATATCGAAAATGGAGATGTGATATTTGTTGGCGCAACCACCGAAAACCCGTCCTTTGAGCTGAATGCTGCATTACTGTCTAGAGCCCGTGTTTATGTTTTGAAGCCGATAGATCATGACGATCTTCGCACATTGGTTCAAAATGCACTTTCTGACGACCCACTTATTCAAGAAGAAAACCTCTCAGTTGATAACGAATCAATCGAGCTTCTGATTCGAGCCGGAGACGGCGATGCGCGCCGAGTACTTAACTTATTGGAAGTCGCGATTGATATTTGCGCCGAAGAAGCGGGCAGCAAAACATTGACCCCCCAGATTATTGAAGAGGTCATGGGACACTCCTTGCGTCGCTTCGACAAAGGTGGCGAGCAATTTTACGACCAAATCTCAGCGATGCATAAATCTATTCGAGGCAGCGATCCCGATGCAGCGCTTTATTGGATGTGCCGAATGCTCGATGGCGGATGCGATTCTCTGTATCTTGCACGACGCTTAGTGCGAACCGCCAGCGAAGATATCGGCAACGCAGACCCAAGAGGCGTCAATTTGGCGCTTGATGCATGGATGATTTTAGAGCGCCTAGGCAGCCCGGAAGGAGAGTTGGCTCTTGCTCAAGCGGTTGTCTATCTCGCCAGCGCGCCCAAAAGTAATGCCGTTTATAAAGCCTATAACGAGACACGCAATCTAATCCAAAAGACGGGAAATCTTGAGGTGCCCAACCATATTCGCAATGCACCGACTGCACTAATGAAAGAGCTAGACTACGGGAAGGGCTATCGATACGCTCACGACGAACCCGACGCCTTTGCAGCAGGAGAAGTTTACATGCCTGAGGCGTTGAGCGGGCACCGGACGTATTTCCCTGTCGAAAGAGGCTTGGAAAAGAAGATTTCGGAAAAACTTGAACATTTGAGACAATTGAACGAAAAGAGCCGAAATAAGCGTTACGAATAAAGATCATTCATGGATAGCAGCGTACACAGGTATGTGGCCAAACGCTCAAATCCACTATCAAAACGACTCAACGGTGCATAAACAAAAGGACAGCCCATGCTGATATATCTTTCAGTTGCCATTGGTGGCGCTTTCGGCGCAATGTCTCGATTCTGGGTCAGTCAGTGGTTTGCAAAGACATTTCCTAGCGAGATTGCGTACGGAACATTACTCGTCAATGTCGTTGGCTCGTTTCTTATCGGCATCGTTTTTGTGCTGATTACGGAACGCATCGAAGTGCAGGCTTACTATAAACCTATGTTGATGACAGGGTTTCTTGGTGCATTTACTACTTTCTCAACCTTTTCGTTAGAGTCTTTGACCCATATAATGGCAGGCCAATATATACATGCGCTTGCCTATATCACGTTAAGTTTGTTGCTGTGCATATCGGCAACGTTTCTTGGTATTACTATTACACGCTTTTTTTAAACGGTACCCCTATGTTAGATGTTAAATTGCTTCGAAAAGACATTGAAACAGTTGCTGAGCAGCTGAAGAAGAAGCATTTTGGGCTTGATGTAAGTCGTTTCAATACGCTGGAATCGCAGCGAAAAGACAGTGACGTGCACACACAGAACCTTCAATCCGAGCGCAAAAAAGCCTCCAAAAAAGTAGGCGAGTTGATTCAGACCGGCATGTCCGTTGATGATGCCAAGAAGCAAGTTGCCGAATCGCTCAAAACAATCGACGAGCAATTACAAGCTGCCATAGAGCTTAATCGCACAACAAACGAAGAAATCGATGCGTTCGTGATGGCAATTCCTAACATCCCAGATGCTGACGTTCCAGCTGGTAAAAGCGAAGATGATAACGTTGAGATAATTCGTTGGGGCGAACCCAAGAATTTCTCTTTTGATGTCAAAGACCATGTTGATCTGGGCTCCGACATCAATCAAATGGATTTTGATCTTGGCGCTAAGATAACCGGCTCTCGCTTTGTCGTTATGCGTGGCGCGATTGCACGTATGCACCGCGCACTTGCACAATTCATGCTCGACACACATACGGACAAAAACGGCTATCAAGAAGTTAATGTTCCATTTATCGTTAACGCTGACTCACTGACGGGCACCGGACAACTACCAAAATTCGAAGAAGATCTCTTTAAATTAGAATCAGAAGGCAACAGTTTCTATCTGATTCCTACTGCAGAAGTTCCGGTCACTAATATTGTGCGTGATCGTATTATCGAAGCTCAGGACAAAAACAATCTTGCAGAATTGCCGCTTAAATTCGCGAGTCACACGCCATGCTTCCGTAGTGAGGCGGGCAGCTATGGCCGCGATGTGCGCGGAATGATTCGCCAGCATCAATTTGAAAAGGTCGAACTTGTTCAGATCGTACAGCCAGAAGAATCAGAGCAGGCCCTGGAAGATTTAACCGGCCATGCTGAAGGCATTTTGCAGGCGTTAGGGCTCCCTTACCGAAAAGTAATGCTATGCGGCGGTGACCTCGGGTTTTCAGCAAAAAGAACCTATGACCTAGAAGTATGGCTTCCATCTCAAAACACCTATCGCGAAATCTCATCCTGCAGTAATTTTGGCAACTACCAAGCGCGTCGTATGAAAGCACGCTACCGTAACGCCGAAGGCAAGCCTGAGTTAGTCCATACGCTAAACGGCAGCGGCCTTGCAGTTGGCCGAACATTGCTTGCTGTTATGGAAAACTACCAGAATGCGGATGGCAGCATTGAGGTGCCAGAGGTACTTCAAGGGTATATGGGCGGCATTCAACAAATAACTGCCGGTTGATATTCAGCTACGTTGTCGTCATAAGGTTTTAAATGAAATATCTCCCTCTTTTTTTCGATATTAGTGGACGCCACTGCCTGATCGTTGGCGGTGGTGCAATAGCGCTCCGCAAAGCTAAACTGATCGCCAAGGCTGGCGGTCAAATCAATGTTGTCGCGCCAGACATTCTGCCTGAACTGACTCAATTGGCAGAACAATCACTCGGCTCGTGCCAATTTCGCGCCTATCAAAGTACTGACTTGGCAGATCAAAATATCGTCGTAGCAGCGACTAATATTCCAGATATTAACGCAGCGATTGCAGATGATTGCCACGCACGACAGCTACCAGTTAACGTCGTTGACAACGCCGCTTTATGCTCCTTTGTATTACCGTCAGTCATCGATAGAGACCCAATCACCATCGCAGTATCAAGCGGCGGAGCCTCACCGGTCTTGACGCGCATGCTCAGAAGCCGGATTGAGTCTTTGATACCATCAGCCTATGGCAGATTGGCGACATTTGTCGGACATATGCGCGAAACGGTAAAAAGCACTTTCGCAACAGAAGGCGAACGACGACGTTTCTGGGAATCTGTCCTCGAAGGCCCGGCGTCCGAAAAAGTGCTCGCAGGCGATGAGCCTGCAGCCCGTGAATTGTTCGAAGAACAGTTGCGTTCCCGACAAAAAAAATTGCCCGGAGAAGTGTGCTTAATAGGGGCTGGGCCTGGTGACCCAGATCTGCTGACTTTTAAGGCTCTTCGCTTATTACAAGCCGCTGATGTCGTTTTATATGACAGGCTAGTTAGCCCTAAAATCGTCGACATGGCGCGTCAGGAAGCAGAGAAAATCTACGTCGGCAAAGCCATGGCTAATCACGCACTACCGCAGGATCAAATTAATCAATTACTGATCAAATACGCAAAAGAGGGCAAGCGAGTTGCACGTTTGAAAGGCGGTGATCCGTTTATATTTGGCCGAGGCGGCGAAGAAATTGAGGGCCTTGCGGAAGAACGTATTCCATTCCAAGTGGTTCCGGGCGTTACAGCAGCCTCAGGTTGTGCTGCATATTCCGGCATTCCTTTAACCCACCGAGACTACGCCCAATCTGTGCGATTTGTTACTGGCCATTTAAAAGAAGGCGAACTCGATCTCGATTGGAAAACCCTCGCTGCCCCAGAACAGACGGTGGTATTTTATATGGGGCTAAGCAATTTACAGGTTATTTGCAAAAATCTTATTGAGCATGGTCGCGACCCGAACACGCCAATCGCATTGGTTCAAAAGGGCACAACACCCGACCATAAAGTGTTTGTCGGTGATATCGGTTCGTTTTGCGATAACATAGACCTCGAAACGATAGCCGCCCCTACGCTGATCATTGTTGGCGAAGTTGTGCAGCTTCACGGCCAGCTTAATTGGTTCAGCCCAACAACTTAACGTCGTTAATTTAACTCTGCTTACCACCTCTTGCAGTTTAGGAGCTCCGAATGACATTAGAAGTAACTTACGATTACGACCTCTTCGTGATCGGCGCCGGGTCTGGCGGCGTTCGAGCGTCACGCATGGCTGCAGCAGCTGGGCAGCGCGTTGCAGTAGCAGAGCAGCAATATCTCGGTGGCACCTGTGTGAATGTGGGCTGCGTACCTAAAAAACTGTTTGTTTATGCGTCACATTACCATGAAGATTTTACTGATGCGGCAGGATTTGGTTGGGATGTTTCACCTCCGAAACACAATTGGCAGCGGCTTATTGAAAACAAAAATCAAGAAATTAATCGGCTCAACGGAATCTATCTGCAGCTTTTGGAAAACGCGGGCGTTGATATTGTTGATGGACGGGCTGAGTTTGTTGACTCACATACTGTTGAGGTTTCTGGCAAGCAAATCACCGCAGAGCGTATTTTGATCGCGGTAGGCGGTGAGCCCATCGTGCCTGACACTCCTGGGGCGGAATATGTAATCACATCCAATGAGGCCTTTTATCTTGATGCGTGCCCGGAGCGTGTTGTCATTATCGGTGGTGGATACATCGCCGTTGAGTTTGCAGGCATTTTTAACGGCCTCGGTGTTGAAACGCATCTTGTTTATCGTGGAAGCCAGCTTCTTCGCCATTTTGATCACGCAGTTGCACAGTTTGTTACTGATGAAATGACTAAAAAAGGTATCCACATCCATTTCAACACCACTATCGATGCATTCGAAAAAAATGGCGATGGTATTCATTGCCAACTATCGGACGGATCTACGTTAATTGCAGACCAAGCAATGTGCGCTATTGGCAGACGCCCATTAACGGAAAAATTGGGCCTTGAAAATACAAAGGTTTCTATAAGAAACTCCGGCTCTATCGTGGTTGACGATCGATTTGCAACGGATGACCCGGCAATATTTGCGCTCGGCGACGTTATCGGCACCCCAGAATTAACGCCCGTTGCACTTGCACAGGCGATGGTGTTTGTTGATCAGCAGTTTGGCGAGGATGAACGTGAAATGGATTACCATTCAATCCCGACCGCTATTTTCTCTCAACCCAATATGGCTACAGTCGGCTTGAGTGAAGAGGCCGTTCGAGCCAAAAAATTGCAGGCAAGAGTATACNCTTCTGAGTTTCGACATTTAAAACATACGCTTTCCAATAATAGCGAGCGTGTATTGATGAAAATGATCGTCGAATCAGAAACCGATGTGGTTTTGGGCATCCATATGGCTGGCCCCGACGCAGGTGAAATTATCCAAGGGTTTGGCGTTGCGGTTAAAGCGGGCCTGACCAAATCTCAATTTGATGCGACCATTGGGATTCACCCAACAGCCGCTGAAGAGCTAGTAACTTTGAGACAGGTCAATTACGCCATAGAATAATCGCGTAGTATGATCTTTGAAGAAGCGCTTGCAACTCTCTGATTATCTCGGTAAAAACAGAGTCTCTGAACACTTGCAGTAAGGCCAGTCAATATAGTCTGGCCTATGCGCATAAAAATAATAACAGACAGGTACTCCGCTATGTCAGTCGCAGAATCAACAGCGCATCCGCTGACGACCGCCAAAAAGTACGCAGTTAACAGCAAACTTCTATTCAGCCTCTATGGTGTGATTCCGCTGAGTCTTTTTATTGTCTTTGCAGACAAGCTATTCTTTAACTCCGCGTTGCAGAATCAATTTTTACCCGTTCAGCCCGCAGAGTGGGCGTTCTGGGCGATAGTGTTCAATTTCCCGCACATTGTTTCGTCGCTTATTACACTGGCTGATAAAGAATACGTAACTTATTATAAGGCGCGATTTAGCAAGGCTCTCATCATCATTATCGCCGGCGTTCTATCCGTTAACTATGTTACGCCGCTGTTAATTCCGCAGCCTTTCGCAGGTGCGATATACGCATTATTTTTTGCCTTCTTTGCAACCTACACCATGTATCACGTGCTTTCACAACAGTTCGGTATCGGCATGATGCTGATGAAAGTACGCCCCACCAAAAAATATGAGTGGTGGCGCTGGACCTCAACCATCGGTGCCACTGCGATATATGCCATTATTTTCGCAAAAGATATCATTCAACAGCCGGCCTTTGCTTCTGTGCACGTTTATGAAATTCTTGTCGGTATTGCCAGCATATTCATTCTTGCAGCGACGATTATTGGCTTTTCATTAACGCGCGATTCACAAGCCAAGATTGGAACATTGTATGTGTATAGCAACATCGCAATGCTGATTGCTGGCGTGTTCTTTTTATTGATGGATTACCCCGTATTCGTTATTGCGATTCCTCGGTTTGTGCATGATGTAACCGCATTTATTATTTACAGCACACACGATCAAAATCGAAATTCCGAGGTGAAAAATAACTATATCTATCGTGCGCTGGCATTTTTGCCTTTCCCTCCGCTCGTGCTTTGCCCTTTGATTGCGATAGGCCTTGCCAATGGCATCGAATCCGCTGCTGAGGCCGTAGATGCAACCCTTCTGGGCATGGGAATGCCTGAGGTGATGAAAATCGGCCTGCAAATCACATTCATTTGTGGTTTTTTCCACTATTACATTGAAAGCTTTGTATGGAAACGCGAAGCGATTCATCGTCACGCGGTTAAATTCAATTAATAAATGTGCCGCCAGAGCCACTCTCGGCGGCTATTTTAAAGCCTAACACTGACAGTAATCGGGCATTCTGCTAAAATGCTGACCTTCAAATTTGTCATACACCACTCAATTCCTGTCAGTAATATCCCATGCCAATAAATATCGAGCGACTCCTTCAAGGCACGCGCCGTGACCTTGCTAAAGCCATCACGCTGGTCGAAAGCAAGCGTGATATCGATCGCCAAAATAGCCAGAAACTGCTGGAAGACCTTCTACCACACGCCGGCAAATCGATCCGCATCGGCATCACTGGGGTGCCAGGCGTCGGTAAATCGACCTTTATCGAAGCATTTGGCCAGTACATCATTAGCTTGGGGAAAAAAGTCGCTGTACTGGCTGTTGACCCAAGCTCTCCAATCGCTGGCGGCAGTATTCTCGGCGACAAAACCCGTATGGAAATGTTATCAAGAAACGACAATGCCTTTATTCGGCCAAGCCCCTCTGAAGGCGCGCTTGGTGGCGTCGCCAACAAAACTCGTGAAACTATGTTGCTATGCGAGGCGGCCGGTTACGATGTCATCATTGTTGAGACCGTTGGGGTAGGGCAGTCCGAGTACGAAGTCGCAAGCATGGTCGACTTCTTTCTTGTTTTGATGATGCCAAATGCCGGCGATGAACTTCAAGGCATCAAAAAAGGCATTATGGAACTCGCTGATTCTCTAGTGATTAATAAGTGTGATGGAGAAAGCATAAATCTCGCGACAAGAACGCGCTCGCAGTATCAAAGCGCCGTAAACCTACTTCATTATACCAGCGCATGGACGCCACGAGTTATGACATGCTCGTCGGTCGAAAATGAGGGTATCGAGGAAGTTTGGGGCATGATTATTGATTTCTACTTTATGGCACTCGACCAAGGTAGCTTCGACAAGAAACGCGCGAAGCAAAACATTGAGTGGATGCGGCGCCTAATGCACGAAATGATCGACCTTCGTATTAAAAATACACCAGAGATCAAGAACTTGTTTCCACAACTGGAAGCACAAGTTAATCACGGGCAAACAACGCCGTATTTAGCAGCAAGAAGAATCACGGATTTGCTTTAGCGGGTTAATACCAACATTTGAATGGCGAGCGCGAAGGTAAAGTGAGTTCGCCTAGCTCTTTCGCAAAACTGACGCGTCAATAGCGTTAGCGCAAAATTACCAGTGCAAGTGCACAAAGCCCAATAGAAACCACAACGAATATCGCTCGACTAATGCGTTTCGCTTTATTGTGCTTTTCGAGAAGCACATCGATCGAATCATTCTCACGATTACCAATTGATGTCGGGCGGGTTTTCCAAGATTTAGTAATGTCGTTGGTATTCTCGATGGTTATCGAATTTGTCGCTGGGGGTACAACTTTGTCGACCACGACATTGGCGTTATTACGCTCAATTTCTCGCGGCGTAAACCCGATACTCGTATTGACGGGCGCTACAAGTTTGAAGTTCAGTATATCAAAACGAATTTCATCGCCATCATTAAGAATAGCTTCCATGCAGCGCTTATTATTCACGAAAGNCCCGTTCGAAGAATCCAGATCTTTCATCAATACCTTGCCGCCGGTAACAATAAGCTCGGCGTGCCTTCGTGAGAGGTGAGAATCAGGAATACAGATACTGCAATTAGCATCACGGCCCAAGATAGTATGAGGTCCTAGTCGGAACACTTGTCTCCCAAGGTTTTTATCCACGGACTGCAATTGCCAAACTCGAGGATCTCTAGGGATGTCTGGCTCGAAGGTTAACTTCGCCATAGCGCGCTTAGGGCTTATTATCTCAAAGCATGTAGAGCCAACTACCAAGGTATCATCGTGTTGAAGTGCAGTTTTATGAGTAACAGTTTTGCCGTTTAGCAGAATAGTCAGACCGTTTGTATTCTTGGCAATTCCCGCCACAAATAATTCGTTATTATCTGACAATATTTTGGCAGCAACGAGATTCGATGAGAGCCCACTAACCGCAATATCGGCTTCAGACTCTGAACCAATCGTTGTTTCAAGCTTAACGAGCCAGATAGCTGTTTCCGGCTTGCCCTTTTCCTGAATTTTATACATAGAACCGCTTCAACCCTGAAGGATAGCGCCTAGCTTAAATGAGACTCTAATGAGGTCTGGTTATTGTTGTTTTTATTATGCGTGGTGCGCCAACATAACCTTGAACCCGTCTTTTTTAACCAACATTTGCTGTTTTGTGAAGTATTTATTTATGAATTTTTCAATACCGATAAATTCGTTCACTACAAAAAATGCCACTCCATCCTCATTTAGTCTGTTTTTTGCGGTAATAACGAATTGTTCTGTAAGGGATTTCTCGTGACTAAAGCCTTTATGGAAGGGCGGATTACAGACAATCAGCCCAAATTTCTCTTTGATGGAATCAGCGCAGTCACTTGGCGTTACACAGTAGTTACCAAGTCGAAGAGCATTCAAATTTCTATCCACCGCAGATAACGCGGCCGCATTGTTATCAGTCGCGACAACTCGATCCACCTTGTCGCCAATACGCATCGATAAATAGCCATACCCACAGCCGAGATCGAGCATGCCATCTGGTTTGGATGAACGCCCCTCAATCCATTCCAGAACACACTGCACCAGCAACTCACTCCCCTTATCCACTTTATTCCAGCCGTATAGACCTGGCTTTGACCAAAACTCGAAGCCAGCAACATCAATCTTGCCTAAACCTGAGTATTCGTTATCCGAATCGGATTTAAAGGGCGTCGAAGTTTTTCTGATCACAACGTCTTGCAGCTGTTTTTTATGCTTAGTGCGTTCGAGAGTGTAAACATCGCTTGGCACGTGACTAACGATACTATTGATACCTTGTTTCTTCTCGCCAACGAACACAAGCTCATCTAACGAGGGAATTGATAGAAATTGATCAATGATATGCTTGTTTATGGCCTTTTCTTTGGCAACGCCCATAACAATACGAGTCGCGGTAACGAAGTCGCCCAAAGCGGTGGAGATATCAAAATCGGAAAACTTGACAGCCACACCTACCGCCTTAACGGCTTGTGCCACATCCCAGCGATTTGACAATATGACACCTGCAAACCCACGAAGCGATGAAGCAGGAATTGTCGACTCCCCAAGGCAAAGTAACGTTTGCGTGGGCGATTCAGAAGCCAACTGGAGAACGAGTTGATCCTGAGGGCTAATCATTGTTAAAAAACTCTATTTCTTGCTGTGTTAGTGGTCGATGCGCTCCAGGATTGATTGAATCATCCAATCGTATATTACCCATCGCGAATCGATGAAGTGCATCTACGTGATTGCCGACAGCGGCAAACATTCGCCTCACCTGATGGTAGCGCCCCTCAGACAATTCAATATCACATTGTGTATCACTGTGAAGAGTAATAACGCAGGGGCGGGTGGGTGTCGGCTCGCCTTTTAGTATGAGACCTGATTCAACTGCTCGAGCTTCTGCATCTAACAATGAACGAGCGAGAGTGACTCGATACTGCTTTGATTTCGATCGCTTCTGTTTTGGGCTAGTCACCCGATGGACCCATTGCCCATCGGTACTCAGTAGCACCAAGCCAGTTGTATCCGCATCAAGACGACCTGCAAAGGATAACTTGGCTTTAAATGCATCAAAGCTTTCAGGTAGTAGGTTGAGCGCTGATGGAGCACCATCATCAAGATGAGAGCAGACATAACCAGGTGGCTTGTGCAGTAAAATGTAAATATCTTCAAAGCGCTGGATTGATGCCCCGGATAAAACAACATCGTCCGACGATGACACTTTAAGGCCTGGGTTTTTAACGATTTCCTGGTTAACCGTAACCATGCCACGATGAAGAAGCCTCTTACACTCAGAGCGTGTAATGCCTTTTGCGTGACAAATAAACTTATCGAGGCGCATGCTGCCGAACTTCCTTTAGATATGTTTTATAGGCTTGATACAAGCCCAACGTAGTGAGAACCGATGTAAACGCATCCCCAATACCAGCATCTATTTTCACCCACTCATCTGTCGCCGGGTGCACAAATTCTAAACCCGTTGCAGCTAGGAGTAGCCGATCGGAATCGAAATGCTCACGAAAATAACGGTTGTGACGACCTCTACCGTATTTAGCATCTCCAATAACTGGATGCCTTATGTGCTTCATGTGATAACGAAGTTGGTGCCTTCGGCCAGTCACGGGCTTAAGCTCCACAAGGCTGTAACGACTCGTTGGGTAGGTTTCGATGCAATGAGGGATTTCTACTTTGCCGATTTGGCGCAGGAACGTCTTGGAGGGCTTTGCCTCATCACTATTATTCGACGATGAATCGTCTGCGCCATCAGAGCGAACCTTAACCGGATGATCAATCTCAAGTTCCTCAGGCGAGTACCCTCTAACGACTGCGATGTAAGTTTTATAGATATCCTTGTCGCCTGATAATGTAGAAGTGCTATCAAAAAGCGAACGTATCAAACGAAGAGATGTTTTATCTTTTGCAAAAAGCAATACGCCTGACGTAGGCTTATCGAGGCGATGCACCGGGTGAACATGCTGTGAAATTTGGTCTCGCAATTTTTGTACAGCGAACTCAGTTTCATATTTATCGATAGGGCTTCGATGTACCAGCAGCCCGGCTGGTTTATTGATCGCAATGTATTGCGAGTCTTCATATAAAATTTCTAACGTCATCGCGGTATCATACCATTTCAACCTTCATCAGGATAACCCAATGCTTATTAACGTCAGCGAGCTTTCAAGCAATCAGGTGTACCACACCATAACGCAAACACTGATCCCTAGGCCGATCGCATGGGTGCTGACGGAAAATTCAACGGAAGGTAATTTTAATCTCGCGCCATTTTCCTATTTCACTGCAGTCAGCTCAGATCCAGCACTGCTGATGCTGTCAATTGGCATGAAGGATGACCACACACCGAAAGATACGCGCGTGAACATCAAATCCAATAGTCATTTTGTTGTTCATATACCGCATGCAGAACAAGCAGAGAGTGTTACCCAAAGCGCGGCATCTCTCGAGTATGGCGATTCTGAAGTTGAAGATCAGCAGATTGAGTTGTCTGAGTTTGGNGATTTTTCACTGCCAAGGCTAACGTCATGCAAAATAGCATTCGGTTGCGAGTTATATGAACGTTTACAACTGGGCGGGGCGCCACAGGAGCTTATATTCGGAAAAATCACACACGTCTATATCAGCGACGATGTGGCATACCAAGAGGGTCAACGATTAACTGTAGATGCCGCCTCGATCGATCCACTCGCCAGGCTTGGAGGCAGTGAATATTGGGTAGATGGAACGGCCATAAAAATACGCCGACCAGCGTAATGCTATTGCCCCACAACACACGACAACATTGTGAGCACCAGCAGGACAGATAGAGCGCAGGGTGTCGAAGCAGCTTTATAGCTCCATCGCCACTCTGCCAATCAACTCACTACTTGTTGATAATATTGTCGGCGAACCACTTCATCATGTTGATTTTGTCTTCGACGCTCGTATCATCTTGTTTGCCCGCGTAGGCATCGCGGAATCCAATGATACACTCAGTTACACCGGCCTCTTCGAGCTTTTCAACACCCTCAGCGCTATATGCGTCTGCGGTAATAGCATGAACTTCGAATGGCTTTTGGTCGGTACCAAACTCTTGTCTAAGCTGGTTAAGTCGCTGAATGTAGCCAGTCAGGGTTTCTGTGTCGCCACCGGCATGAATCCAACCATCACCAATTCGAGCCGCGCGCTTTAAAGCAAGCTCAGCGTGGCCACCGATAAGAATCGGGGTTTGCTTTGTCGGAACCGGATTCATCTTAATTTCAGGGATATTATAGAAATCGCCTTCAAACCCATAATATTCACCAGAATGCAGTCCGCGAATAATATCGATCATCTCATCCATGCGCTTTCCGCGACCTTTCCACGGCTCGCCGCAAATATCAAAATCTTCAACCCAAGGGCTGATACCCACACCGAACGCAAAACGATTTTGCGTGAGAACATTCATACTGGTTAACTGTTTTGCGACCAATACAGGATTACGTATCGGCAGCTTTACGACGCTCGTAGTGAAGCGCAATTTCTTTGTGATCGCTGCCATGTAAGGGATGGCAACAAATGGTTCAAGAAAAGGCGTTCCCTCAAGAAAATTCCGGCTTCCGTCGGCATTATAAGGATATTTGGTGTCTGCAACCTTGGGATAGCAAATACTATCCGGTAGCGTAAAGCCGTCAAAGCCGTTTTCTTCTGCGGCAACGGCCAGTTCGGGATACTGCTCTGGCGGGCACATACACGCATGATAAGCGAAGCGCATTCCTGACTCCTTGAATTGTTATTAACCGAAGAATTGTGTATCAATTCACTCATTACGAAACGGATCGTATACTAATTAATTTTATTACTCAATTGCTGGTGTATTGCATTTTCTTTAACCTATGAATCTCGCTCAATATAAGCGTAAGATATATAGTAAAACCATATGGTTATAAAAAACTGGATTTCACGGCAAGTTCGTGCATTTATTTGTTTAAACCTTCAAGTTTGATTATATTTGCGCCTCTTCACCGAAGTCATCACCCGTTTGGAAAATCATATCTTTATGCATATAGGTCAGCTGGATCTCGAGTTAATAAATGCTGAATTGGCAGGGCAATCGCCAGAGGCAATCATTCGCTGGGCGTTATCATTAAACAAAAATACCATTATGACGACCAGCTTTGGCGTCAATTCAGCCGTATCACTGCATCTACTTAGCAGTACGCCAGAGGCTCACAATGTGCCGGTTGTCTGGGTTGACAGTGGCTACAACATGCGCGACGCCTATCTTGTTGCTGATACGCTAATGACGTCATTGGAGCTCAATATGCGCATCTACAACCCTCTGGTGTCTGCTGAGCGCCGCAATGCAATACTTGGTGGCATTCCATCACCAGACGAACCTGAGTTCGACGAGTTTGTCCGCCAGGTCAAACTGGAGCCTTTTTCTCGGGCGCTGGACGAAATAAAGCCAGAAATCTGGATTTCAGGCATTCGTAAAGAGGAAACCGAACACCGCAAAAATCTCGACATTGTTTCAATTGATGGTCGCGGCATATTAAAAGTCGCACCACTGTTTAATCTTACGGAAGAGCAAGTCGACGCTTATATGCAGAAGCATCAGCTTCCAACTTGCAAACACTACTTCGACCCAACCAAAATACGTGACGATGCCGAGTGCGGGCTGCACACTGCGATAGCCTGATGACTGACAATCAATACGCAAACGGCTTTGTCTCAGATCGTGCTGGCATCTCCATACTAGATTTTCTCGCTGATGAAACACCGCTTTCCAAATCCTGTATCAAGCAGGTTGCTCAAGTGGGCGGCGTTTGGCGCATGCCAGAAGATGGTGAGCCCGAGCGCGTCCATCGTGTCAAAGAGCAGGTTAAGTTAGGCGATGAGATTCACATTTACTATGATGCGGCGCTTGTAAATACAAAGCCTTTCCCAATGGAGCTTGTTCAAGACTTTGATACCTTCAGCATCTGGAAAAAGCCTGCATCCATAATGCCTGAGCAAAGCCTCTATTGTGACCATTTGAGCCTAGAACGGGCCATAGGAAGGGATACCCCCGCCGATAGAGACTGCTATTGGGCATACCCAATGCAGCCCGAAATTGGCGGGCTTATACTGCTGGTTCATGCAAAAAACATTGCAGCGAAGCTTGCTGGAATAGAAGAGCGGGGCGGTGTAGCAGTCGACATCAGTGTTTTGGTACCCGATTTGGTGTCATCAGACGGGATTACGCTAATAGATGGCTCTGTCCTCGCACTCAGCAACGCCCATGATCAAGCATCAGGAAAGGGCATGCTGGCTAAAGATGCTCAAGGGTATGAAGATGATTTGGTGGAATGGGCAACAGAAAGGATGGAGGGTGAAGCCGATATCTCGGAACCAATCAACCATATACTATCTTGCTCCAAAATATCCTTCACTCACCCGGCCAATGGCGAAAATATAATCACAAGCTTATCTGATAACAGTGACGACAAGCTAACAACCTAAGTTTATTGGTTTTTTTAGAATTTCTGCTTGCCAAAGGCGCATGATTTCATTAAATTACGCGCCTCTCTTGTAGAGCACGGTGAGGTGTCCGAGTGGCCGAAGGAGCACGCCTGGAAAGTGTGTATACGGAAACGTATCGAGGGTTCGAATCCCTCCCTCACCGCCAATTTTTTTAGCCACTATATCAATCGATAACCCCCGTGGCTTTTCTAAGATAAAAACTCGTCTAGTATGTTTGTGGTATCACAGCAAATACAAGGGAGTTTGATCATGCCAACCATTCGAATCTCAATCATCGCTACAGTTTTTGCATTCTTCGCAATGCTATCTTCAGCCGCATACTCCGGCCCCAACGAATTTCATCGCCATATCAACAATCAACATCTGCCAATGATGAAGAAAGAGCTCAGCTTAACCGACGACCAGGTCGCTCGTATTAAGAAGATCTATGAAGATGCAGCCAGCGCCGATAAAGATATGCATGCGGATTTTGAACACCTGAAAGATCAGTTTATATCGACACAACCTGACAGCAGCAACTACGATGTCCTTGCTGAAAAACTTGCTAAAAAAGCAGCAAGTCGAATTGAGGCAGGCGTTCGACAAATGGCTGATGCACGTAAAAAGGTATTTGCCGTACTTACATCTGATCAGCAAAAAATGTTTATGCAAAAGAAAGCTGAAATGATGACTATGCCAGCGCCAATGTATGAATCTCGCAGCCCGCATGCTCGTACAATTAGAGGTCCTCGCTAAACAGGAGCAAGCCAGCGTCAAAGCTGTTGCGCACAAAAAAGCCCGCATTTAGCGGGCTTTTTTGTGCGCGTTATTTATCACAAAGCAATGACATCTAGATATTTACGCAGAGTTTCATCAAGCCCATATTCAAGAGCATCAACGACAATTGCGTGGCCGATTGATACCTCTAACAAGCCAGGCAAGTGTTTAAATTGCCCAAGATTATCAAGGTTTAAATCATGCCCTGCATTAACCTCAAGCCCATTGGCAATAGCCACCTCTGCGGCCTCTTTATACTGATTAAATATGGACACACTGGCAGCCGCGCTCTGGACGCACGCATCAGCATATGGCCCGGTATAAAACTCCACTCGGTCCGCACCAATCGTGGCTGCACGCTCAATCTGACGCACGTCCGCATCCATAAATAAACTTACCCGACTACCTTGAGCCTTGAAATGCGATATAAGCTCCTCCAATTGAGTATTATCGCCTGAAAGATCAAAACCATGATCTGACGTCAATTGCTCATTGGAATCTGGAACAAGAGTACACTGGGCAGGTTTGATATCCTCGATAAGCTTAACGAAACCCGGATAGTCACCAACGTCCGACTGACCAGACTCCATGGCACCAGCCAATGGGTTCCCCTCAATATTGAATTCGAGGTCAATAGCCTCACTAATTTGATAGCAATCTTCAGCCCGAATATGCCTCTGATCTGGCCGAGGGTGAACCGTAATGCCGTGCACGCCAGATGCGATGCAGCGGTTAACATAGGCAAGCAGGTCAGGATTGTTGCCCGGCCGCGAATTCCTTACCAAAGCGATTTTATTTACGTTGATACTAAGGGCAATCATGAATCATTACTCCTCAGCTTTAGTTTTTTCTGGGCTCGCTGGAGCGAGATCGATACGCTTAACACTGCGAATCTCTACTGTTTGCTCAGGTACATCCTTAAGGCGCCCAACCATACCTGTATCTACTAATGCAATCTGCTCAACAATACCCATGCCATCAATAATTTTCCCAAATACTGCATATCCCTTATTGAACGAGCGATAGTCTAAGCTTGGGTTGTCGGTCAGGTTGATAAAAAACTGACTCGTGGCAGTATTCGGCGCAGAAGTTCTAGCCATAGCTATCGTGCCGGTTAAATTCTTATTTACCTCACTCGCTTCATTTTTTATCGGTTTGCGCGTTTTCCTTTTCGCCAATTCTGGAGTAAAACCACCGCCCTGAATAACGAAACCCGGGATCACCCGATGAAAAATCGTACCCTGATAGAAATCGTCTTCAGCATACTGCAGGAAGTTAGCGACCGTATTCGGCGCACTATCTGCGAACAACTCAACCGTAAAGCTGCCTTTTGATGTCTCAAAGACCACCTGAGGGTTAGCTTTTTGCTGCGCGTTTGCGCTCAGGGATAGCACTAGGCCAAAGAAAAATACAACACGTCGCAAAATAGAGGCTGGCGAATTAACCATGTTGGGAGTACACCGTTTTTATTATCTGTGAATTTTAATTGAGTAAGCGGCAAATAGTGAGAGGAGGGCGGGCGCCCACCTCAGTGGCGCGTCATTAGCGCCAGTCAGATTTCTTTTTACTGTTAGCGAAGTACTGAACAAATATCGTTAGCATCATACCCGCAAAAAGAACTAACGCTCCGTTAATAAAATCATCGCTCTTTAGCTGAGACTGCAGACGCTCTTTTTCTGCTGCGAGTGCGTCCTGGGTATTTTTCAGCTGCTCGTTCGCTTGCATAAGACGCTTATTGTTAGCATCCAGCTCAATCGAATTAGCAGCAAGATCCTTAACGCGCGTCAACTCTCGATCAAGGCGGATGTTTTCTTGGCGCATTCCTTGTAGCTCTATCGTCAGCCTTTCGGAATCCCGTTTTTGGTCAAGCAGCTGCTCACTTAACGGACCTGCCTTTTGCGTTAGGTTTTTGATGGTTTCACGAGCTTTAGCGAGCTCGATGGCTGCTGTGGGTGCATCAACGAGATATTGCGTTGGAATCCAACCTTCGGCATTTCTGCTCGTTCGCACGAGAGAATAACCGCTATCCGCATTTGTTTTCACCAATGTTAGCGCAGTGCCGCTCTTCAAGCCTTTATTGACGATACGATGCCTCGCAGATTCGCCACTACGTAATGGCACGTAAAGATAGTCGCGAATATATACGCGCTGCCCGGCCTTGCTCGTGTCATAGTTTGCTGCAACAGCTGGCGCCTCAGTGCTGGCAGCCGCAGAAGCCGCAGAATTATCTTGAGACAGCCCCAAAGGAGCGGCTAGCGTCAGCGCAGTAAGAAAAATCATTCCTAATCGAGTCACGTCGAAGTCTCAGCTCGGTTTGTTAATGGAAAGTTGCGTACAATTTTCAAGGCAACACATGCTTGAACGGTTTTACGATAACCGATGCATAAACGCCGGCTTCAGAATAAGGATCAGTATCAGCCCATTCTTTCGCTTCTGAAATTGATTTAAATTCTGCAACCACAAGGCTGCCTGTAAACCCAGCATCACCCGGGTCATCACTATCAACAGCAGGGTGCGGGCCAGCCAGAACCAGTCGCCCTTCAGATTTTAGTGCCTCAAGCCTCGCAAGGTGTGCGGGCCGTGCCAACTTACGTTTTGGCAAGCTGTTTTCTATATCCTGGCTTATTATTGCGTACAACATTTGGGGTCCTTAATTACAGCAACAACTGTCTTAACCATTTGGTGGTTAACTACTTACTGGTTTCAGATTCTTTCAGGTAAGGGGAAACAACGACGGCAGTCGCTATTGAAATCAATAGCGTAAATCCGATCGCAGAATACAGCTTATAACTCACCCAGAATGCTTCACTGAATTGGTAAGCAACAACAAGATTCATCGCGCCGACCATCACAAAATAACCGATCCAAATTTTGCTTAGCCGCTGCCAAATTGCAAGGGGTAACTGAAGTTGAGAGCCAAGCATCCGCTCAATAAGCGGTTTTTTGGAGCCAACGAAGTGAGAGCCTGCAAAAACAGCTGCCAAAGCCCAATTGAACAATGTCGGTTTCCAGAGAATAAATATATTGTCTCTCAGTGCGAGTGTAAGCCCGCCTGTAACGACAATAACAAGTACAAGAAGCGCCAGCCGTCGCTCTACTTTACGCGTAAACAGCCAGGTGCCTCCAAGATGAAGCACCGAAGCAATCATTAAAAATGCGGTTGCAGTGTAGATACCATCGAAGGTTAACGTGTATCCGACAACGTTAATTGTTTCCCCACTCATCGAGTATGCCCAGAAGAAAAGTGCAATGGGGAGGAGCTCTAATATTTGCTGCATGGAAAAATCTGTTTAAATGCCTGTTTTACGGCATATAATAGCCGATATGATTTTTGATTTGCACTGCCATTCAAAAGCCTCAGATGGGGCTTTGTCGCCAGCTGAGCTTTTACAAGCCGCTGAAGACGCTAACATTGATCTTCTTTCTCTGACAGATCACGACACAATAGCAGGATATCTTGAGCTGCGCGAGCACCCGACGAGTGTCAAACTCATTCCCGGGATAGAGTTCTCGTGCCAGTGGAACGGGATCAACATACACATTGTGGGGCTTGACGTTGACCCTGACAACACACAGCTCAGAATAGCTATAGAAAACCAGCAAGCCGTGCGCATTGAGCGCGCACGAACTATTGCCGCCAAGCTTGAAAAACTGGGTATGCCCGATGCTCTCGAAGGGGCATTAAAGTACTGCAGTGATCCCGGTCGTGTTGGCCGTCCGCATTTTGCGCAATTTTTGGTTGAAGCCGGTTATGTGAAAAATGCAAAACAAGCATTTGATAAATGGCTCGGTAATGGCAAATGTGGCGACGTTAAGTCTCTCTGGCCAGAGATAGAAACAGTTAACCACTGGATTCAAGAATCCGGCGGCGTCAGCGTTATGGCGCATCCATTAAGGTATAAGTTAACCTTCAGCAAATTAAACCGCCTGATTAGACATTTCCACGAAACAGGCGGTCGCGCCATTGAAGCATCCGACCAACAAGGTAACAAAAACCTGCTTAAACGCATGCAGGAGCTATCGACCGAATTAGGGCTACTCGCATCAGCAGGTTCAGATTTCCACAGCCCAGAATGGGCTTGGTGTCGACTCGGGCAGGTTTCACCGCTACCTTCAGCTATGAAGCCCGTTTGGACTGCATTTAAAAATACGCCGTTTACCGCAGCAATCGACATTAATTGAAACATTGCAGCACGGGTTGGCTAATATAAATTTCACTGACATATAAGAGTTAAGATGGGCTTATTCTTTCAAATTCACCCAGAAACCCCGCAGCTGCGACTCGTTCGTCAAGCAGCAGACATTATCGAAAATGGCGGCGTTATCGTTTATCCGACAGATTCTGGCTATGCGCTCGGGTGTGCTTTGGGTGAAAAAAATGCACTTGAACGCATTCGTCGAATTCGCAAACTCGATGATTCACACAATTTTACGCTGGTATGCAAAGACCTATCCGAGATCTCTACCTACGCCCGCGTTGATAACACCGCTTACAGACTCCTCAAGCACCATACTCCTGGCGGATTTACGTTTATATTAAAAGCCACAGGAGAGGTGCCGAAGCGCTTAATGCACCCGAAGCGTAAAACCATTGGTATCCGTGTGCCAGACAACGCCATCGCGATGTCATTACTGGAAACGCTCAGTGAACCGATGATGAGCGTTTCACTGATCATGCCAGGTGATGAGCACCCAATGACAGACCCATATGACATCAAAGATTCTCTATCTAATGATGTCGATTTGATTATTGACGGCGGCTATTGCGGCATGGAGCCAACCAGCGTCATCGAGTTATTTGACGAAGAGCCTGTAATATTGCGTCGTGGCCTCGGCGACACAACAGCGTTCGAATGATATTGATCGAAGGAATCGATTAGCGTGACATCGGATCAAGATGACATTAACAGCACTGTCATTGCACCTGTCGTGCAACATCAGGAAGAGCTGCCGCTTNCCATCGTTGATGGCAAGCCCTTCACAGACGTGCCCAAGGATCTTTACATACCGCCATCGGCACTGCAGGTGTTTCTCGAAACATTTGAAGGCCCGCTCGACCTTCTTCTTTATCTGATTAAACGCCAGAACATCGACATCTTGGAAATCGACGTGTTTTCGATCACCTCTCAATATGTCGCTTATGTTGAAATGATGGATGCGATGCACTTCGAACTGGCTGCAGAATACCTTGTGATGGCCGCCATGCTTGCTGAAATTAAATCACGCATGCTGCTACCTAGAACACACATTGACGAAGATGAAGACGAAGACCCAAGAGCAGCATTGATTCGTCGCCTGCAACAGTATGAGCGCTTTAAAAAAGCTGCAGAAGACATCGGCGAGCTACCGCGGGTCGGTAGAGAGCTGCATGTTATTAAAGCAGCGCCACCCGAGATTGTATCCGGCCCAGCACACCCAGACATAGACCTAACGGAGCTTTTGCTCGCTTTTGGCGGCATTATTAAGCGTGCCGAACTTCACGAAAACCATCAGATAGAATTCGAGGCTTTATCAACACGAGAACGTATGGCCGATGTTCTCGACAAACTCCAAGGGCAGCAGTTTATGCCCTTTGTAGCTTTGTTTGTGCCTGGCGAGGGGCGACTCGGCGTTGTTGTCACGTTCCTTGCGATATTAGAACTGAGCAAAGAATCGCTCATCGACATTGTACAAACTGAGCCTTGCGGGCCCATCCACGTTAAAGCGAGAGCCTGATGACGACAATATCTCCCGAGCTGCTCGTTCAGATCGTTGAAGCCGCCATTATGGCGAGCGATCGCCCGTTAACTGAAAAACAATTGCAGCTGCTATTTGATGACGGCGAAATTCCGACGCTTAATGAAATTCAGCAATCCATTACCCGAATACAGGAACAACACCAGCAATCTGGGTTTGAACTAACCCATGTTGCATCAGGCTGGCGCTTTCAAGTGCGACAAAGCCTGACGCACTGGGTCGGCCGATTATGGGAGGAGCGCCCACAAAAGTACTCGCGCGCCACACTCGAAACTCTTGCGCTCATTGCCTATCGCCAACCGATTACTCGGGGCGAAATCGAGGAGGTCAGGGGGGTTGCGGTTTCCAGTCAAATCATTCGTTCGATGATGGAACGCAACTGGATTAAAGTCGTCGGACACAAAGACGTGCCTGGTCGCCCTGCGATGTACGCGACAACTCGAGAATTTTTAGACTATTTCAACCTTGAAAGCCTTGAATATCTGCCAACGCTTTCCGAGATCCGCGATCTTGAGTCTATGAATCAAGAACTTGACCTTGAATTCAGCCAAGACGAACTCGACGCAGCCAAGCCGCGAACTCTTGAGTTGACAGAAGATTCCGATGACGCCCCTGAAGAAGCTATTGAACACACAGCGGATGAAAAATCAGATGCTGAGGGTATAGTGTACGACGATCAATTCGAAAAAAATGGCGCCTATGTGCAGGATTCTGAAGAAATGATTGAGACTGAGGGCAAGTTTATAGACAATACGCGGCCCGCAGAAGAAAATATATCCATCGACGATTGATAGCGTTGGACTACCGGACTTAACAAACGAGATTCCTGAGTGAGCACACCTGAACAGCCGACCGAAAAACTGCAGAAAGTCATTGCCAGAAACGGTATCACATCACGTCGAGACGCTGAACGCTGGATTATTGCCGGTCGTGTAAAGGTAAATGGCCAGACGGCACAAATTGGCGCCCGAGTTAACGAAACAGACCGTATCGAAGTCGACGGTAAGCGCATTCGTGTTGCCAGCCAAGATAAATTCAAACGACGTGTTATTGCCTACCACAAGCCAGAAGGCCAGATCAGCTCACGAAATGATCCTGAAGGTCGACGAACCGTCTTCGATAACTTGCCTCGTATTAAAGGCGAGCGTTGGATATCTATTGGCCGACTCGACTACAACACCACAGGCTTGATGTTGTTCACCAATGACGGTGAGCTCGCCAATACACTCATGCACCCATCGGCCGGAATCGACCGTGAATACATGGTTCGAGTGATGGGTAACATTGACAATGAAATGCTCGAACGCCTGCGCAAGGGCGTTATGCTTGAAGATGGTCTTGCGAAGTTCACTGACATCGCTGAAGCTCGAGGCGAAGAAGACAGCATCAATCGCTGGTTTTACGTTTGTGTAATGGAAGGGCGTAATCGTGAGGTTCGTCGCCTTTGGGAATCTCAGGAAGTTGTTGTATCGCGACTCAAGCGCGTTCGATTTGGCCCGATATTCATTCCGGCCAAACTCCGCAAAGGACAGTGGCAAGAACTGACAGACCGTGAAGTTAAAGATCTGGAGAAGTCCGCCGAGGCGCCTAGCTGATGCTAAAGCCTCAAGACGTTGTTTTGGCGTTGAAGCTTTTGGCCAAGGATGAAGAACCTTGGTCACAAGGCGGCTTAGCCCAAGAGATGTCGATCAGTGCATCCGAGGTGAATAGCGGCATAAAGCGTCTTGCACTGACACACCTAATCGAGCCTGAAGCACACAATAAGCGCTGGCAAGTCGTTCGCCCTGCAATACGCGAATTTTTAGTCAGCGGCATTCAATATGTATTCCCGGCAGAAAAGGGCGCCCCATGTATTGGTATGGCAACCGCAAACGCCGCACATCCATTAAGAGGTTGTGTGCCGGAATCCAATATCACACCCGTTTGGCCCGATAAAAAAGCCACGCAATCAGGCTTTAGCTTCAAACCGCTTTACCCCAGTGTTCCTGCAGCTTGCAATAATGACGGTGAACTCTATCAATGGCTCGTGTTGGTCGATGCGTTACGTGACTGGGACAACCCCCACCGAGATATTGCACAAGTATTATTAACCGAGAAACTATCTGGTCGACGCCAGAGTGAATCCGCACAGGAAAAACTACGCGGCAGCAATAAAGCAAACCACCAGATGGATCTGCTCGGTTAATCACAGCCATAGCCGTTGAACTAATGCCTAACTATCCCGTCCCCGATATCATATACCACCACAATGATTGGATTGTGGTGTGCAAGCCCGCCGGGTTTACCATTCAAGAGCTGCTCGAAGCCTGGCAAAACATGCTCCTAATGACGTTGCACCCTGCTCATAGACTCGACAAAGATACATCAGGGCTCTGGCTGATCGCTACGAATGCCGAATCGAATCGGACTCTCAGTCAATTATTCGCTCTGCGCCAGGTCAATAAAGTGTATGTGTGTTTAACGCAAGGCAAACCGAGACGGAAGCAGGGGAAAATCGCTGGCGATATGTCGAAAAGCCGACGCGGACAGTGGAAGCTTGAACGTACGCAGCAGAATCCTGCGATCACGCTATTCCGCAGTATTGGCACCAACGACACTGATGGGCTGCGCATTGTTTTTTGCAAACTGCTCACCGGGAAAACTCATCAAATCCGCGTAGCGATGAATGCCAACGGTACTCCGATTGCCGGCGATGCAATTTATCAACCCGGCAAAGCAGATAAGTACGACCGCCTATATCTTCACGCATGGCACCTCGGGTTCCGCTATCAAAATCATGAATACCGATTTACGATGATGCCCAACACGGGAGAACGCTTCTCAGACTGCCTGATTCAAGCTGCATCAGAACAACTTCCCATCGACTTCATTAGCCCGGAATGAACTATGAAACTGACCATCATTGAAGGTAATTCGCAGCGCCTCGACGGTGGCGCCATGTTTGGCAACGCACCTAAGGCGCTATGGAGCCGCTGGATAACAGCAGACGATCAGAATCGCATTCCGATGGCGTGCCGCTGCCTTCTTATGCAAACAGCTGATAAAAACATCCTCTTCGAAACCGGTATCGGGGCATTTTTCGAACCAGAGCTCGCAAAAAGGTACGGCATCGAATCTTCTGATCATGAATTATTAAAAAACCTCGCTCGTGTTGGGTTGTCACATCAGGATATAGACATCGTGGTTCTTTCGCATTTGCACTTTGACCATGCAGGGGGCTTACTAAACCAGTGGCAGAACGGAGGTGAATTAGAACTGCTATTTCCTAATGCAGAATTCATCGTTGGAAAACGACACTACGAGCACGCAGTCGATCCACATTTTCGTGACCGAGCTTCATTTTTACCGTCGCTAAACCAGCAACTCGTGGATTCAGGGCGATTATTATTGATTGATGAGCAGCAGACAAGTCATCTTCCAGACGTTGAGTTCTTCTTTTCTGACGGCCACACACCTGGCCTGATGCTATCTGAAATAGCAACCGAACATGGGCCACTAGTATTTTGCTCAGATCTTATACCTGGCCAATTTTGGGTGCACTTGCCGATTTGTATGGGTTACGACAGATTTCCCGAAAAACTGATTGATGAAAAACAAGTGTTGCTCGAAAGGCTCTTACCCGAGGGCGGCGCATTATTTTTTACACATGATATAGAAATGCCCGTAGGTAAGGTGGCTAAGAATGAAAAAGGTAAATTTGAAGTAGCCCGATCGAACAGTTATACCGTAAACTCTTGAATTAATAGTATTTATAATAAGAAAGTGACGGAGAAAATCCACGATGGCGAAAGTAAAAGTAACAAAACCGTTCACCATGCCTTTCGACGACGTTCTCGAGGGTATAGAGCGTATTGCCAATGATCTCAACAAAGAGCATGGCATGAGTTATTCATGGGTATCTCAACAAAAAGTCGAATTTTCTCATAAGGCAGGTAAGGGATTTTTGGCGATCGAAGGGTCAAATGTTGTGCTCGAAATGAAAATTAGCATGCTTTACGCAGCGATGGCGCCAGTCGTCAAAAAACGCGTTGAACAATTCGCTCAAGAGTACATTCACTAAACTTCTCTTTGAACCTCTCTACGAATTAGGTCGTTTACTATGTTTACTGGAATAGTCCAATCAGCTTGTACGGTTGCACGCATCGATCAAAAAACGGGGCTAAATCGCTATTACATTGATATTCCTCATGCCTACCGGAGTGGTATTGAGAACGGCGCCAGCATTGCAATCGACGGCGTATGCCTAACGGTCACAGGCTATAACGCAAGCAATCTAACCGTAGAGTTTGATGCCATGCAGGAAACACTGGCGCTCACAACAATCGGCACACTCAGCGAAAATGATTCAGTAAACATTGAGCGCTCTGCAACACTCGAGAAAGAACTGGGCGGTCACATNGTATCTGGGCATGTCGACGGAACCTGTGAAGTAGTCAACATCGAAACCACAGAAAACAATTGCACAGTTTCGTACCGCTACTCACCCGCATTCGACAAATATTTATTCCAAAAGGGCTTTGTTGCGCTTAATGGATGCAGCTTAACCATCGCTGCGATTAATCATGAAAAACATGAGTTGTCGGTTTGCTATATCCCCGAAACACTCGACATAACGACCCATGGTAGCAAGAAAGTCGGCGACAAGGTTAATATTGAAATCGATCGTCAGACTCAGGCAGTAGTCGATACGGTAGAGCGAGTATTAGCAGCCAGAGAAACATCTTGACAGGCTGGCTAAGCTTATAAGGATTTGATCTAGAGCCGATTAATTCCAAAAGAACGCTTTACATCTCGAGCATAAAAAAGAGCGAACCGTTATCGAGTCGCTCTTTTAATTTCTGATTTTATTGTTGCTAATTACTTCTTCTTTGCGTTTTTAGCAACTTCATGATGCTGAATTGATTCCGTATCAAGCAGTATTGCAGCTGCTTCAATCAGGTATGGATCATCAAGCTCAATTTTGTTGACCGAATTATCTTCTGCATCTTTCTTTTTAAACTCTTCTTCCATGATGTCGTAAGACTCGAATGGCTTCTCACCTTTCGCAACACGCTGCTTATTAGTTAGCTCAAGGCGTACTTGTTTGTCTTTTTCCGTTTGGTTTTTACGCTCATCGAGATTCAACGAAATTTCATCAACTCGCAGAGACTTCTGGTAATCCATCTTCTCGTTGAAGTACTGGAATTGTTCATTGCCAGCGACACGCTTAGCCGAACGCTCCCTTACCAACGGAATTACCTGAGTGTAATCGTTCATTCGACGATTGATTACCGGAGCGATAGAATCCCACTTCATTGCTTTATCCTGCGAGCCTTCGCCAACCAGTTCGCTGTCATAAATCGCAGGAAGCTCAACATCCGGCACTACACCACGATTTTGAGTACTATCACCGGATATCCGGTAGAACTTAGATTCTGTGATTTTCAACTTACCGTGTGAAAGTGGCTGAAGAGATTGCACGGTCCCTTTACCGAAGGAATCCGTACCGATAACCAAAGCGCGCGCATAATCCTGAAGTGCACCTGCAAAAATCTCTGATGCAGAAGCACTCATACGATTGATCAAAACAACAACGGGCTTATCGTAGTAAGGGCTGAAATAGGGCTTTTGCTCTAAATGGATACGACCAGAAGACGTTTTAATTTGAACCGAAGGGCCTTTATCAATAAACAACCCGGTCAACTCGTTAGCTTCACGTAACGAGCCACCACCATTATTACGCAGGTCAATGATAATACCTTCAGCGCCTTCACGTACGAGTTCATTCAGCAACTTCGCTGTATCGCGGGTTGTCGATTTGTAATTAGGATTCCCGCGTCGAGCTTCATCAAAATCAATATAAAAGGCAGGGATATCCAAGACGCCGATCTTCCGAGTTACGCCTTCACTGTCTTTTATATCAAGCATTGCCTTCTTCACAGACTGCTCTTCAAGTTTAACTTCATCACGCGTGATAGTGATTTGCTCGCGTGTGTCACCGCCTGCACTCGCTGCAGGAATAACTTCAAGTCGAACTTTCGTGCCTTTTGTACCGCGAATAAGATCGACAACTTCATCCAAACGCCAGCCAACAACGTCTTGCATCTCGCCATCAACGCCTTGAGCGACGCCAACGATCTTATCGGAAGGGCGCAACTCACCTTGCTTAGATGCCGGGCCACCAGGAATCAAGCGAACAACCTCAGTGTGGTCGTCTTTCATACGCAGCATTGCACCAATGCCCTGTAACTTGAGACTCATCGAAATATCGAAGTTTTTCGATATGCTCGGCGACATATAATTTGTGTGCGGATCGTACAGCTCAGTGAATGAGTTCATGTAGATTTGATACACATCTTCAGAGTTAAGCTTCTTTACTCGCTCCAACTGATTTTTATAACGCTTTGTCAGTGTTTCGATGATTTCGTCATTGGTTTTACCCTGAAGCTTCATTGCTAACGCCGCTGATTTGACGCGTTTACGCCACAAATCATCAACATCCTTCATGGTTTTAGGCCAACCCGCCTTCGAGCGGTCGACGATCATGGATTCTTTCTTTTTGTAATCAAAGCCGTTAATCGATGCGGGCAGATTAGCAATTACCTTATCTAACTCGTTTATCAGTCGGAGTTGGTAAAGATTAAAAATATTATAGGCCGGCGCAACGTCGCCTTTTTTCAATCGATTATCAAGGCTACTTGCATAACGCTTATCGAAGCCCTCAACGTCAGATTCGAGAAAGATCTGCCGATTGGCATCAACCGAGTCGATATAATGATCAAGGAACTCTTTCGATAACGTACTATCGACATTCAGATCTTCGAAATGCCGGGAATCCAGAATCTCGAGTACTTCGATCGTCGTTTGTTTATGTTCGGGGGAGGGTGTCAGCTTGCCAGGATTTGATTCATTCGCAGCAGACACACCAAGAGGAGTAACTGATAGTGCTAAAAAGGCCACCGTAGCGGCTTTTTTCTTCCAATGAGTAGATATATTCATAGATCAGCAAAGTGGTTTAACACGAAAAGTGCAGTTAATAATAGAGATCGCGTCCAGCTATGGCTAGTCACATATCGGAAACAATCTCTGTAGATGCAGTTTTTCAGGGTTAAAGGTCACTTTACGGCGCAATACTATGAAATTGAGTCGCTTTTGGCAGTTTCTGAACCTTCTTCATCATCTGTTTGGCGGAAAAACTTGCGTGTTGAGATAGGATCAACAACACGATCCTTAGTTTCTCGCATCGCGTCACCAAGCTCATTCAAGCCTTCTTTGTAATCAACAACGCAATTTTTGAAGCAATCGACGGGCTTATTGATGTAGTCGAGCTTGTTTTGCTGGTTTTCGAGCATTAACTCTTTGTAGCACTCATAGTTGGCTAGAAAGAGTTTATAGCTGTAATCTTTTATGATTTTGCTCATTCTCTGTGCGCCACTACCAAATGGCTCAACCGACTCAACAAATCGACGCATACTGGCAAAATCGGTCATGGCAAACTCACTGGCTGCCTCTTCAATTTGTTTACTCAAGCGATCATACAAATGTTTGTAGCTGTCCTCAATGTGCGCCGCAAAACCTTCGTCTTCGACGGATTGAGCGTACTCACTATCAAATTCCTCAATTTGATCCAGTGTCAGGGTAGAACGAATAGCCCGTGGTAGAATGTCGGATTCGTTTTCGATATGAGCCTCAAGCATCTCTACGTAGTCTGCAGTAAAGATACGTAATTGCTCGCGTTTTAAAATGGTATCTTCTTTCAGCAAACTCTTAAGAGAGGCCAATACCGATTCACGTAAACTCGCCAACTGTGGTTTTTCTGCACGTAATTCTTCCAGTGCGGCGTTCGCCTCAGGGTCCTGATCAATGATGGTTTGAATCAGGTGATCTTTCGCTTTGTATTTGTATTTGTGCTTAAACTCGCCAACAAAACTGACAATGTCATGCATTAATGAGTAATGCGGATCTTTTCCGATTTCAAAAGCCGACAACTGCTCTTTAACAACGAGAATCAGGCGAGAAAGGTAGGCATGCTCTTCATTGAGCACTTTTACAATACCTGCTTCAGGCGGTGGTAGTTCAGCGTTTGCGCCCGGTGCAGTATTCTCGTTCAGTATTTCAGATGCATCAGCCTGATTTTTAACGTCTTTTTCAGTCATTTTTTTCTCGTCATTTCGGCAGTAGCAGGGCACTCAGCACTCTGCGGATGACCGTATGATAGGCTTTTTTATTAGTATGTTTATTCTAAAAACGACTGATAAATTAGCCTTCGTAGTCGAGAGACGTTTAATCCATTCGGAGAGCATCATGGCAGAGACAAAGGAATTGAAAGAATTCGCTGAGAAAGCGGGTGATTTGGCCAAAAATATTTGGTTGGCAGGTTTGGGCGCATACGGAAAGGCCCTAGACGAAGCACAAGATCAATATGATAAAGTTAGCGGTAAGGTCAACGAACAGGTAGAGAAAGTGAAATCTACTGCTGATTCAAACTTGTTCGAAGACTTGATTGAAAAAGGCAAGCAGCTTGAAGGTGAGACACAAGAAAAACTTCAGGATGCGAAAGATAAAGCATCAACAAATCTGGAAGAGCGCCTTGAACAAGTTAAGAGTTCTTTGAGCTTCAACAAGTCTTCATCGGATATCGAAGACAAGCTCGAACAACTTGCAAGCAAGTTGGATATGATTATCGAAGCATTGGGCGCATCAGCTGCTCCAGCCAAAAAGACAACAACAAGAAAAGTTGCTGCAAAAAGCACTACAAAAGCTGCGGAAGAAAAATCTGCTAGCTGATTTGCACTAAAAACTGAGCCAAGTAGGGGAGCGTAAGCTCCCCTTTTTTTTGCCGAGTAAAACAGGTTTAATGACAAGGTACCGTACATCGTTGTTGTTATTTATCACTAACGTGAACATTTGGGGTATCGCGCGCAACTGTATTCGCGCAGCGTCTATTTAACCCCTCAATCCAGGCGCCATAATAATGAAAACTCGCGACCGAATTTTGCTAACGTCACTGCTTCTCTTTAATGAAGAAGGCGAACAGAACGTAACTACCGTCGATATTGCCAATGAAATGGATATCAGTCCGGGAAACCTCTATTACCATTTCAAAGGCAAAGAAAGCATCATTGATACCCTGTATTCACAGTATGAAACAGAACTTCTTAGCCTGCTAAACCAGTCGACCGACAAGCCACTAACTATCGAAGAACATTGGTATTTTATTTACGTGATTTTCGAAGAGATATACAAATTTCGTTTTTTCTATCTCAATTCATCCGATATCGTGCTCAGATATCCGGATATAGAACGTCGATTCCGACGACTCATAAATAACAAAGTCAAGACAGTTGAAACCTTGTGCCAACATCTGATTCAACAGAAAGCACTAAAGGATGATTTACTCGACACTCAACTACTCGCCGAGAACATCTCGTTGTGCCTGCTGTATTGGTTCCCATACCAACATCTGTTAAACCCAAACGTCGATGATGTTACACTGATCCATAAGGGCGTTTATCACGTTCTTAGCTTAGTCGCACCGTACATTGACCACGGCAATCAAGAATTTGCCCAAGCAATCCAAGCACTCTACAAAGAAAATACCTGATTAAAACGTTATGGCTCTAAAAATAATGATCGCGCCAGTTACTGCCTACCAGCAGAATTGCTCGATCCTGATCTGCACTGAAACTCAAAAAGCCGCACTGGTTGACCCTGGTGGCGAAGCCGATCGCCTTAAGCAAACGCTGACTGAGAACAATTTAACCCTCGAAAAGATTTTTATCACTCATGGTCATTTAGATCATGCTGGTGCAGCGAAACAAATCGCGGAAGACCTTAACGTGCCGATTGAAGGCCCACATAAAGGCGATAAATACTGGCTAGATGATCTTGAGCAGTATGCGCAAATGATGCAGTTCCCGCCGACACGCAACTTCAACCCCGACCGCTGGCTCGTTGATGGAGACACCATCAAATTTGGCAATATTACCTTGAACGTTATCCATTGCCCTGGCCACACTCCCGGCCATGTCGTTTTCTACTATCCGGCCGCACAGGTCGCATTTGTTGGGGATGTGATATTTCAAGGCTCGATAGGGCGTACAGACTTCCCTGGAGGAAATCATGACGATCTGATCACCTCCATTCGCTCTAAGTTATTCCCCCTTGGAGATGATATCCAGTTTGTTCCCGGACACGGCCCAACCTCAACATTCGGCCAGGAACGACAGACCAACCCGTTTGTTGCAGACAGCAAATACGGATAACTCCTCCTAGCAGCGTTCGTCGGCAGCTTGCCAAACCTTCATCATGTGCCTGTGCTACTCAACGACAGGCTTTGATACCATCAATTAATCAGTAGATTAGAGATTACCCTGAATGAATTCTGCGATTGATTATCCGTTGATCGATTTCGATGGGCACTATTATGAGCCCGATGATTGTTTTACAAGACACATCGAAGATAAATACAAACAGTTAACGGTTCGCCCAGATCGATCAGGCGCCGACGGCCTTGGTCGCATGATGCTCGCAAACGAACGACTGCGGTTTACTTCCGTCATACAAAATGATTTTGTCGGTGCTCCCGGTGTAATGAAGGCCTTCTTCAAAGGTGAAACCGAAGAAGGCGGGGCAGTTAACTTGAATGCCATTTGCCCGCGAGATTACCCATTTATGATGCAGAAGTCCGCCAGGCTTAAGCTAATGGACGAACAAAACACGCAATCGACGGTGATGCTACCGACCTTAGGTGTGACGGTACAACAACACTTAACTGCCTACCCAGAACTTGAATACCCAACGTTACGCGCGTTTAACCGATGGGTAGAAGAAGATTGGGGATACGGACAAGATGGCCGAATCTTCGGTGCCGCTTGCCTTTCACTGAGTAATCTTGAACTCGCCTGCGAAGAATTAGACCGACTTATTTCTGTTGGCGTTAGATTGGTCCATTTACCGTGTGGCCCCGCTAACGGTCGCTCACCCGCAGATCCCTATTTTGATCCGTTTTGGGCACGTGCTGAAGAAGCAGGCGTCGTTATTGCGTTTCACATCGGCGAATCTGTATTTAACGAAATGTATGCCGCAAAATGGGGCGAACCTTCTAATCCGCCGATACACCAATTTAGCGCACTCAATACATTTTGGGGGATTGGTGCTCGCACTATCACAGACCAAGTGGCTGCCATGATTTGCCACAACGTATTTGGACGGTTCCCAAATTTGAAAATTTCGATCATTGAATTTGGCTCAGACTGGGTCGAAACGACCATCAAGAACCTAGACAAAATCTATCGAATGGCAGAACACAAAACCAAATGGACGTATGGAAAACCTGACGCAATGCCAAGTGAATTGTTTAGACGTCATTTCTGGGTTGTTCCGTATTACGAAGAAAACATCCCTGCACTGATCGATTTAATCGGCGCAGAGCGTGTTATTAATGGGTCGGATTTTCCGCATCCAGAAGGCCTTGAGCACCCGGCAGAAATGACAGCCGAGATGTGTGGCCTAAATGAGGGGGTTATTCGGCGCGTTATGCGTGACAATGGGCTTGAGCTTCTTGGCCTATCTGACTGATTATAATAGATAAGGTGGCGTATTGCTTGCTATCGAATCAACAGCGGGGGATTGAATTTAGCTCAATGCCCCACCTCGAAAGCTGAACCAGATTATTCGTCAAAAATTACAATCTGTATTTCACGAACGCCCTTGGTACGTGCCCGATACTCTTTGTAACCATCATAAAGCTCATCCAATAGCGGCCAGAGGTCTTCACGCTCCTCAACAGAGGCAGTGCGGCCAGTCATATTACGCTTTCGATTCTTGATTTGAACCTGAGCGCCTGGATTGGCAAGGATGTTTTTGTACCAGAAAGGATCCTTCGAAAAACCACCGGTTGACGCAACCATTACCACGCTGTTGTTATGCTCAAGATAGAGGAGTGGGGTTTTACGTGGCAGCCCGGTTTTTGCACCTGTCGTTGTTAAAATTGCACATTGAACGCCGAGAAATTTGTTCCACAAACGCCCTCCGGTTAATTCGTACACCTTGGTTTGCCACTTACCAATGCGCTTAATGAAGAACTTGCCAAGTTTCTCCTGCCCGGCAGTCCAAGGCTTCATCTCGTCGTAATTTTTCTTTGTACTCACAGCAATCAACCATTTTGTAAGTGTAGAGGGAAATCAATGCTGAGACGTGATCTATCAATGTCGGATACCTTCAACCAAGAGACATCTAAAATTCAGACAAGTGGCCAACGGTTCGAACGAGGATCTTCCCAGTCCATTTCTTCAGGGTTGTAGATGTTACATCGACACAACACTTTTTGTTGCGTTAGTGGAGAAAGTGTAACCCAAATTTCCGCCAGCTTTTCGGTCGCTGCGAGATGTTTGGCGCCGCTTTTACCAGCAAGATGAGAAATAAGTAGAGGAAGGTTGAGAGCCTTGGATAACGAGCCAGCGACAATGACTTCTGCTCCCAAATGCTGCTTTCGATGTGTTCTTTCATTGAGAACATCTTGCAATGAAATTGCAATTTGATGAGTGGTGTCAGCATCCAGAGAAGATATATCGATTTGCATACTAATTATCGCGAGAGCAAATAAAACGCTTATGTTAACACGTAGATTGCTTAGTATTTAACCTGATTAGATAAGGCGATCGAATTTATCCATGAGAAGAAGAGCAATATGAGCTGTAGGAACAAACATACGTGGATTGCACTGACAAGCTAGGAATGTTGCCCCTGAAAAGGTTCCAAGGGCAAAGTGGACTGAAAGCAGGGCGCTTATCAGATCTTACTCTTGATAGAGCGCAATTAAGTTTTCATCCAGCACTAAGTCATCAGATTCGAGCCTTGCTCTTAAGCGTTGCATCGTATCAAACGGCATGCTCTCGGCGACCCAATTAACTAACCAGGCCGGAACTCCACCTTTAGGATCGACGACGCTGACTGCCGTAATATGAGTAAACCCCGCGCGAGTAGGTACCAATGTGTAGGTACTACCACCGATATACCCCTGAACGACTTTCTCAGGATCGTAATCGATTTGATGCTGAGTATTTGTATAACGAATCTCTGTTCTGTGGGTGCGTGGATCGACATCGATTTTAACATCCGAGATAAAGACACGATCTTTCATCGGCCAGGGCACATCGTATTTGCTGTATTGCAAAAACGTGTCGGGGAATTCACTCACATCCAGAATTTCACATTCCATCAGTTTAGGAACCCACTCTTGAGCTTCTTTAGAGTCAACAACAACGGAAAGCACTTGGTCAATTGGCGCTTCGATTACACCAACGGATTTAAATAAATAAAGGCCAGATTTATCATCGCGCATTTTGTATGCGATAACGCCATCCTGTTCTTTAATCCGATGCCAATCATTGGCATTGATATTAGCCGCATCAGCAGCTAGCACGGAATTAGCGAATAGAAATATAGAGCTAAGTAAAGCGGTTCTAATCATGCGGCACCATTCGTTAAAGTTATTATGTTCTTACGGGGTCTCAGACAACAAATACTCCAGTTTTATCCCGCCTACTACTAAAGAAAGTATAAACAATCTATCCGGTGGATGAGCGGCACAACGACAGCTATATCGAATTGATTTGATCTGTATCTACTTGCATCCGATTACTTTTCACGTCTGCTACATCGATTTAAGTAGGGTAGCAGGCGTTTCTCACAACCATGAACGAACGAGAAAGGGGCTGCATGCGCTCCCATTGAAATCAGAAACCGTTCGCCAATATTCTCTTTCGATCCAAAGTGGCTGAACCTGGCTGTGTTGCTTAGATTACCATCGCGCACTTGATTGCAAGTTACTCCACACGATAGAATTCCACCGTGTGGAACTCAATAAACAGACATCAGATGAATGACGTAAAACGGCTCGCGCCATTTCAAATCAGGCATGGAGAACTCCGGTACATCAAACGCTGGCTCAGAGGTCAGGTTGTAAAAGGAAATATCGATATTGGTTTGCCCGCTATCGGATTCATCGCCCACGATGATGATGCTAGACGTATTATCGAATTTCTTGATATTGATGGCCGTAAACGCCTGCAAAAAGCGCTATCGACACAGAGAAAGAGAAACACTCGAAAAGATTCAGCAACGAAAACTGTGGTTACCGAACTTACTCCGGCTGCACGCGACATACTTGCATCAGTTGCACGATCAAGGGGCATAACGACATCAGATCTTATCGAATCGACTTTTACGGAGGAGTTTCTTGGTATTGATGCGAAATAACGTGAAGCGTATGGCCAAATATTTGGATGGGTGACATTACTCAAATCATCATATTTAACATAATATATATTATGCGCACATTATGATTTATGACTGAAAAACGAATGCAGGATAACACTACACATCTCTAACTCGTTTCTTCTTCGCTGACGCATGGCGTTCACGTAAATCAGAATCAATATAACGATCAGTCGTTGCCATACTCGAATGCCCGGCGTCATCTCTGACGTGTTCTTGTGGACGAATTTTTACATCTTCAGAAATACCGGTATGACGTAACCAATGAACAGTTGCATGCTTCAACTCTTCAGCATCTTCAATTAAACCATCAGCAACCATACGCTGATAACTTTGATCAAAACACGTCTGTACGATCTTACGAATCTGACGTGTGCTCGTTACAGGCCCTTTACCTCGGATTTTAGCAATCAATGGCGTTTGCTCATTAGGCGTTGGTATGTCGCTGAGCTCTAAAAAACGACGATAGCGCTTTAACGCATCCAACATATCATCACACACTGTAATTCTTCGGCTCTTGTTACCTTTGCCAACTACTTGAAACCACCAGTTTTGATCTCGGTCTTTGGTGAAGTCACCCATGGCTGGGCTATAGCGTTCATCGGCTACGAGTTCTGAAATACGAAGATACATTGAATATAAGCAGTTCATAACAAACAGACTGCGCTCATGTTCAAACGGTGAATCCTCGGCCATTAACTCTGTCGTTTCAATGCAGTACAACCACTGTAAATTACTGATACGCCGCACTAACGGTTTGATTTGATCCTTTTGAACAAACTTACTCTTTTGGCNAATCAACGCGACCGGGTTTGTATCGATGCGCTCATCTTGTATCAAGTAGCTGTAAAATGACGACAACACTGTAAATATGGCTTTGATCGATGGCTGCGAAAAGTTAAATGCCTTTACTGAGGGTTTCACACCTTTACGATGCTGAACTTTACTTGCTGTAGTAACAAACGGCCGCCATTCATTATTAATCACTCGTTCGCCGTTTTTGTCTTTGAATCGAGCGACATTTTTGAGGCCAATCCAATGCGTTGGCGGCTCAATACAAAATCGAACAAATGCTTCGATATCTTCACGTTTGAGTTGAATGATCGTCGTTTTGTTAATCAACCAGGCCCATTGCATTAATCTCTCTAGCTCTCGCCGATAACTATTATAGGTACCCGAACTACCGCTATAGCTGTAAAGGAACTTCAATGCACATTCCAAATCAAGTTCCGCGCCGGTAACGCAAAGCGACGGATATGCATTCACTGAAAATGCAGATTGCTTGAATGGGTTATCTTGGTGCTCAAAATTGTCGAGAATCGGACGCGGCTGCACAGACATAAAATACTTCTAACTATTTGTTATTACGGCGATTATAGCAGTATTACCGCCCTCATTACTAATTCCGATATTCACAAATATCGGAATTAGTAAGTCTTTTGAAATCGATGTATGAGCTGAATATTTACTCCAACCCTGAATATAAGCATTATGTTGTTTGTCGGCGTCTACGGAAGCAATTGACTTATGTTCAGCTAGTTGGCTGCCGAGAGTTCTATTACCGACCGCGGCAAGCAACTGATCAACAGCGCCTTTGGCTGGGAGATGTTGTTCACTGTTATGTGAGAGCGTTAATTCGGCATAAACACTACTTAACGGCACGCCTTTAACGCCCTCCGCGCCCCCTTCTGACGATAACGTTTTGCCGTCTACCTTTACATCGAATCGTGCCGTACCTCCGGCTTGATAGTAGAGTGCGTGCAGTGGGTAAAATCCGGCCTTGGCAGCATGAAAATTGGCCGTCTCCGGCTTGTCTCTATCCCACCCTACTTTGTTGACTAACTGTTGGCCGCCCAAGCTCAGCTGCAAACCGTCATCGTGTTGAATACTCAATTGATGATCGCCAGCACTCAAATAAATATTACCGGTAATTCGGTGTATTAAATCTGTATCTACAGATTTAAGTGTCACGGCGCCGCTGGCAGCTTTAAGCGTGGCATTAGTGCCCAAAAAGGCACCCAGAGTATCGCCGGTCAATTCACCGTTGGCATTACGCACATCGTTAAACGCCAGTTTGTGGATGGTATAATCTGTGCCGGTTTTTTTGGCAATTAGGCCTTGTGCATCGGCAATCGACGTTGGCGCACGCCCTACCGCCCAAACATCTCCCTGCACAAGAATGCTTTCAATACCTCGGCGAAAACTGGCGAGGCGCGTTACTAGGCTTTTATCGAAATACCCCAATTGCCGGCCGACAGAAATTTCTTCAGCGAAATGTTGAATACGCCCATCAGCAAAGGCTCTTAAATTGGTAGATTGCTTAATCCACCCCAAATCCACCGAGTTTAACTTTGGATTTTGGGCAGTGGCAACATCATCGGCCAACTCACCGAGATAACTCGCGACGTAGTGCGTGTACGCTTCACTACCCGGTACAATGTTTCCGGTATCAACACTCGTAAGCACGCCTCCGGAGGTTGTGCCGAATGCCATCAACGCCTGCGATGGATCGTGTTTCGGGTCAACANAGATCGGTGAGTTGGCGCTGTCTGAGCGACAGCAATAGATCCGCAATGTCATCGACCAACCGGTGCAACAACGTAAAAGACGTCGACAATTGCGCCGGCTGCCCAGTACTCTCGCCATGAGTAATCAGTACGCTTCTATCTGATAACCCAGAGTGCGAACGAATGCATAAAAATCCGTGGCATGATTCAACGATAGAATTTGATTACTGCGAACGCAGCAGCTCAAGGTGCTGAAAGTTCCGTATCCAATCCAGTCAGCGACAAACGCGCCAAGCTTGGGATACAGCGAAGATAGGTGCTACCTAAGAATAGACGATAAGGGTCGCCTTGGTAGTACCAAAAACATAGGCCAAGTCACCACCAAAAAGTAGGATCGAATAATATCGAGACGCATATCTGAAGGCCTTCCGCAGTGAACAAATATTCACGATCACACTTGGTATCTGACAAGCTTCGTACCCGCCAATGTAATCCGATGCATAACACGAGTTTCCAGCGGATAATCATTCAATGCATAGTGCCAAGTTGCGAGGTTATCCCACAGCGCTACCGTATTTGGCTGCCATTGATAACGGATTGTGCTCTCAGGCATCACGGCATGTTGATAGAGGTATTCAAGCAAGCATCTAGATTCATCATCCGTCCAGCCACTAATCTGCTCAGTCGATATCACATTGGCGAATAACGTTGGCTCACCGGTTATTGGATGTTGTATTACCAGCGGCTGTTCATGGCGCAGAATTTCAAAATCAGTCATCAATCGACCGTTAAACTCACTGGCCAACTGCTCGCGAGCATTAGCAAGATCCATATTACTGTGCACGGCGTTGAGACCGCACAGCACTTTTTGCAACCCGCGCGAATGCCGTTTAAACGCAGACGACATATCGGCAAACATGGTGTCACCACCAAGGCTGGGTAATGTTTTTGCATGCAATAGAGTCGCAGCTGGCGGGTTCACTTCAAAAGCACGGTCTGTATGCCAGCGGCCACCGATGTTTTTTTCGTTTTTCGGCTCTTTTCTAACCTCCACGACTTTATGGGATGGGTCTATCGGGCAGAAGTAGTGGTCTGGCTGTACATTGCCAACCTGCTCGGCGAAACAAACAAATTGCTGATCATCAATAGCTTGGTGCTCGAAAAACAGCACTTTGTACTGATAAAACGCGCTCAATATCTCTTGAATGCAGTCATCACTCAAACGCTCCGACAACACCACAGACGTAACACGAGCACCAAGCGCTGGGCCACAGGGCGCAACATCAATATTTTTGAAATCACTGGCATCGCTGTTCATCACTGAAAACACCCGATTTATTCAATGTCTTATAGTTTTGACTCAAAAAACCGTTTTTTCGATAAAATACCCCAATGAACTATCTTGCCCATTTAGCATTAGCAGAAACCACACGCGATTCACTGACAGGCAACCTCTTGGGTGATTTTATGCGTGGAGTGCCCATAGACGATGTGAATGAACGCTTATTGAAAGGATTGCAACAGCACAGGATGGTTGATCGAATCACAGACGCGCACAAAGGAGTTAGTGGCTTGAAGGCCTACCTGACTCCAGACAAACGCCGGTTTTCTGGAATTATCTCAGATGTGGTATTTGACTACTTTCTCATCAAACATTGGTCGTCGTTTCACGATCAACCGCTCGATACGTTTCTTGATGAGGTGTACCCATTACTCTTGAGCAATACAGATAACATGCCAGGCCGAATGGCTGCGGTGGTAACACGGATTTGCCAAGAGGATTGGCTACGTTTCTATTCAACCATTGATGGAGTGAGTACAGCTCTGGATAACATGTCGCGTCGAATCCGATTCACCAACACGATGGCTGGAGCAAAACTCGACATTTATCGTAATTATGAACAGTTTGAGCGGGTGTTTTTGTCGCTGTACCCGCAATTAATGTTGGAGTCGGCGCATTTTCGTAACACCAGCTAATGCGCAGTATCCACTCTAAGTTTGCAGCCAAATTAGCGAATTTGGCCGCTGTGATCCATCGACGTCAGTTGCTGGTGAATCATCGCCAATATGCGTTCGGCTGCTTGACGAATATCATTGCTCTTGCTGTTATCTCGCACAAACTCGGCATTTGAGCGCATCATATAGAGTGTGCTTTTATCAATTCCCTGTGGGCTCGGAGCCACCACAGCGCCATTAGTACCCAACATCAAAACTTCAAGTTTTTTCCCACATTGCGCACCCTGGCATGCCGAAACTGTTTGAACTTCAGTCATTGCAGCATCGGATTTAACATCAGCAGACACTAAAGCGGATTTTGTTTTTGGAGAGGCGGAACTCACTGCTTTTGAGTCCTGTTGAGCCTCAGCACTTTTATTCGAAGCTTCGGCAGCCGAAACGCTATTTGAATTTGGCGTGTCACCCGGCATTGCAGGCGAACTATCATTCGAAGTTGTCTGGGAATCATCGCTCGCATTTGCGCTAATCACAGCTACTGATCCAACGGCTACTGCGGTTTTCGGCTCAGGCTCTGCATACTGCACCGTTCGAGTCCGAGTGCGACTTGGTGTTGGCGGCAAGGAGTGCACGTATTTTTGACCGTCTTCGAGCTGCACAACTTGCCCACGTGCAACCATTTTCATGCCAAAAAGCTCTTCACGATAGGTAACAAATACCACCGCGTGACCGCCCTTTTCTTGGCCTTTTAGCGCCAGAGCGACATTAACCTGCTCTTCTGTTGGATTGGCGTGAAACGGCGAGATGGCAGTAACTTCTGCCTCGACCCAGCCCAAGAATGTCATTTGATCAGGCGTTTCAGGTATGTCACCCACGTGAATCACCGGGTCGTCATAGACAATAGTATTATCAAATTCAGCTTCGGTATCTGTTCGATAAGTAGCGCAGCCTGATGCAACCACTACCCACAACACCGATATTAACAAACGTGCGCGCATGATATTTATTCTTATGGAATAAGCAGAGCGTCAATTTTAACCAATTCGGGAGGTGCTGCCTATGCAGCTCGTCCATTCATTCCTATAGTTTGGGAAATCCACAACATGACAAGGAGCGTCAATTGTGTTTTTTCAACAAATTCGAACACAAATTTTCCTCTCGGCTGCCGGCTTAGCTGCTTTGACACTTAGCTCGAATGCCATCGCCATACCGTTTAACGCCGTTGATGCCAGATCGATGGCAATGGGCGGAACCGGCACCGCGTCTGCGTATCCTGGCGCTGCACCGGTATTCAATCCGGCGCTATTATCTCACTTTGATAAAGATGAACGCGCCGAAATCATTGTGCCCAACATTGGCGTAACAGCCTTTGCAGACCCAGGAGCTATTGACGCGTTTCAAGATATTGATGACGAAAATTATATCGGCAATATCACTACCGCAATCGACAATCTCAATGCTGGCGACAATTTCAGCAGTAACCGCGATATATTTATCGATAATTCGCTGGGGTTGACCCGAAGTCTCGTTGACTTAAGCAATAAACCCTTCAATTTCAGTGGCGGTGTTCTATTTTCTGCTGCAATACCAGACAGCAATTTCGGCTGGGCAGTCTACTCAACCACCGACGCGATCGTTGAAACAACGCCGATCATTTCAGCTTGTGATAAAACACTTCTCGCCAAATATGCAGCTCTTGCATCCGAATGGGATTCTCCATCCGACATTCAACCAAATGTTGAAATCACTTGCCCGGCAGGCCGGCGTATTCAGATAACGGATGCAAATGCCATGCTGATTGATCCGAAAGACGATCTCTCATCGTCCGTATTTCTCGCCGGTGTTGGTATATCTGAATTAGGGTTTTCGATGGCTCATGCGTTTGAAACCGACGCGTTACGGATCTCGATTGGATTTACGCCAAAAGCCGTTTTTTTAAAGACGTATTTTTCTCGCCCAACAGTGCAAGAGCTTGACGACCCTAACTTTGATATTGGCGAATCACTGCGCTCAACAACCAACACTAAATCGGATTTCAACCTAGACGCTGGATTAGCACTGGATTTTTTTGAAGACCGGTCGCTGACTGTAGGTATCGTCGCTAAGTATTTGTTGCCGAAGTCTTATCGTACAGCCACTTTTCGCACAGCATTCGGAGATGTATCAACAAAATTTAATCTCAACACTCAAACCCGGGCAGCTGTTGCTTGGAAAGGCCCACTGGGAATAACCCTTGCTAGCGATATTGATCTGACCCGCAATGCTGGCTATTTCACTGGGATCGACACTCAATATGCAGGCATTGGCGTGGAGTTTGATGTCGTAAATATTCTCAGGATACGAACAGGGTTTCGTGGGAATTTGCTAGATGAAGGTGACGCTGCAGCAACCATTGGCTTTGGGTTTAATATTGTTGATGTTGTCCATATAGATTTCGGCGGTCAAATTGGCGAAAACAATGCTGGGTTCGCGACTCAGTTGGCTATCAATTTTTAGTATTCGTCTGAAATACGTACCGGAAATGCGGGTGAATTAATCCACCCGCTTTATGATCAGTAAAAACGTCGTCCGACCGCAGAAATAAATCAGACCACAAAACACTACTGGCTATGCTGCCCAGCAGTTTTCGTCAGATAATCTAGTACCTTCAACGCCGCTTGGTGGCCAGAATCAACGGCAGCATTAGCGCCCTCAATCCAATTATCTGTTGTATATGTTCCTGCCAGATACACGCCTTGCTCAGCTTGCATGGCAGCAGCGCGGTATTCTTCGATGTATCGCGCGGGTATTGGTAGGCCTTTCGCAAAACCAACGGTTTGAATCGCTTTAGCTTTTAGCGTGATTTTCGGGTCAATACGATTTAACAACGCCTTGGCCGCAATGATAAGTTTATCTTCCGGTTGGTCTAGCAGCTTACTATCTTGAGAGCGAGGTGAAAGGCGCAGTACCGTAACGTATCCATCGACATGCCCACGATTAGCTCGCGGAAAATCAAGAGCGTTATGTGATGGCTCCATTTCCTGCAACGCAAAGTCAGCGGATACCTGGCTTACATCGCCGTAGTTTTTAACGCGCGTTGACTTACTTAAAATCCAAAGTTGCTTGTCTGAAAACACATTCACGGTCACCCCAGGTCCGTACTTCACTTTTCCAACAAATTTCTTTTGGTACTTATTCAGTGTTTTCTTGCCAATTTTGTTAGCCGTTTCAGCATCAGTCGCAATGATCACGGCTCGAGCAACTAATGTCAGTGCTTGTTTATCACCGGGGGTTTTGAATTCAATTTTGTAGAGGCCACCCTCTTCTTTGATCTGCTTCACGTTCGTCTGATAACGCAGATTTGTCCCCAAGGAGCGAGCGCTCTCTTTAAATACACGGCCGAGTCCTTCAACGCCTCGTTTGCCGTACGTAATCACAACCCGTTCCGGGTGATAGGCCTGCGCCTGACTTAATGCACGTGCAGATACATCATCCAACCCGGCGCCAAAATAGTGGAAGGACAACTGCTCACAGGCATCCAACACCATTTCCGATTCGATATCTGCTTTATCGAAATACTTGCTTGCTGAAATCTCATCCAATGATTTGCCGCGGGCTTTTTCCTCGGTGATCTCTGCAGGGCATTCCGCTAATACTTCGCGGCTATTGTTCTGAGCCTTAGTTTCCATGCTGAGCCCCCTAATCATCAGACTTAAAAACTTAGACGGCTCGGCAAATGATGGCCCATAAGGGGAGAATTTATTGCGCTCATACTTCTGGAGTTTGAATACTCCTGCCGCTTGATCAGCTTTTTCCAACACAACAAAGTTTGCGCCAGCCATTTTCAGCATATTCGCGGCAGCGATCCCCGCAGCTCCGGCACCTACGACTACGACATCAACATCAGGAACTAACACTTTATCTTTGGCAAAAGCGTTATTCGCTTGCATCAATATGATAGCGAAAAGATACAACGCAGGCTTTTTCATAGAACTCTTCCGAAAGTGGCGATCATCACGCTTTCAACCATACTTTAACCAACAAGGGATTCAAAGATTACAATCATGGTTTGTGGACTATTTACGGTGCCGCGTCGCGCCTCTTCATGCTCTTTGCCTGCGCTTGCATGTTCTGTGTTGATGTTTTTTCTATGCCAAACAATACATGCGAGCCCTGCCTTCTATATCGACAAGTTGAATGAAGTCGATAAAAAACATCTGGAAGCGTCAAGTGCGTGTAAAAAAANCCGCGCGCCGATAGACCCAATGAGAAGTGGAAGATCGCACCTTAAAAACGTGACGGTTCAAACCGAATACCCTGTACAAGCGGGTGTCGGGGTTTTATTGCAAAATATTAACGCTATTAACGAAGTCGAAAATTCATTTTCGGTCTCCGGCTATCTTTCGGTTGTATGGTGCGACAAGTCATTTGCAGTCTCAGAAACACCAACATCTAAACTCATGTATCTCGAAGCATCGGCAGCTAAAAAACTCGAAGGTCTTTGGCGGCCAGATTTATATTTCGTCAATGATACCCATCGCCATATGAGCGAGAACATTGAGTTAGACATCTACAACGACGGAACCATGATCTACAGCGAAAAATTCAATGTTGTGATCTCGGCCGTCTATGATTTGCATGACTTCCCGTTTGATAAACAGCTACTTAAAATAACGCTACAATCATTCAGCTGGGATGCCAGTCAGCTGATATTGGTCAGTGAACCACTGTTTAATGGGTCTGTATCAGGACTTTCAGACCCAGAGTGGGAAATTGAAGATATTCGAAGTGATGTGTATATCAAGCAGGATCATGGTGAACGCGCGGTATTTTACGAGTATGACATTGAGGTCGACGTGCAGCACAGGCCCGGGTATTTCCTGCTGAAAGTTATTTTACCTTTGTTCCTACTTGTGTCTGTTTCTTGGGTTGTTTTCTGGACACGCCGATTCGATGTTCGCTTCCGTCTCGGACCACTGCTAACCGTTATGCTAACAATCGTCGCCTTCAATTTCACAATCTCCAGCGCTCTCCCCAAAGTTAATTACATGACGTTTTTCGATAAGCTGTTGAGCTTCTCGTTCATCACAGTGTATTTAGCCGTGGCAGCGATATTGGTGATTAGCATTCTTCATAATCGCAATTGGATGCGGCCAGCCCATATTATGAACTTGCATTGCCGATGGATATTCCCGGTGATTTATATCGTGGGAATATCCTGGCTAGTCGGTAGCACGCTATAGCGATGCCGTATTGCTAGCTATCGATATCAAAGCTGGCTTTGCCGCCGTTGTCGGCCGATTCCTTTTCTTTATCGGCTTGAAGGCTCAGGCCCATGCTGTTGCCACCCTGTGCATCGGATGAATCACCACCGCCCGCCAGTTTAATTTTTAAACGTAAGTTGTTGGGCGCATCAGAGTTTTTAATCGCCTCGTCAAAATTAATCCGACGCTCTTTATACAAACGAAACAACGCTGAATCGAAGGTTTGCATTCCTGCTCCTTCCGACTTTTCCATAATGGCTTTGATTTCGTCGAATTCTTCTTTAAGGATTTTATCTTGAATGGTTGCATTGCCCAGTAAGATTTCGACCGCAGCGGCACGCTTACCATCTGTCGTTTTCACCAGTCTCTGTGAAATGAACGCGCGAAGGTTCATTGCCAAATCCATCAAAAGTTGTGGTCGGCGTTCTTCTGGGAAAAAGTTAATAATGCGGTCAATCGCCTGGTTTGAGTTGTTTGCATGCAAGGTGGAAATCGCTAAATGACCCGTTTCTGCAAACGCTAAAGCGTGCTCCATGGTTTCTCGATCTCGGATTTCACCAATAAGAATAACATCCGGTGCCTGACGCAACGTTTGTTTCAAGGCTGCAGCATAGCTACGTGTATCAACGCCCACCTCACGCTGGTTAACAATCGACTTTTTATGCCTATGCACATATTCAATGGGATCTTCGATAGTGATGATATGGCCGCCCGTCGTTGCGTTGCGGTGATCAATCAAAGCCGCCAATGACGTCGACTTACCGGAACCTGTACCACCAACAAATAGAATTAAACCACGCTTGGTATTAATGACTTCCTTCAACTGCGGGGGAAGCCCGAGATCATCAAAGTTGGGAATCTCCGCTTTAATATTCCTAGCAACAATGGATATTTCATTACGCTGACGAAATATGTTGATACGAAAACGTCCAATTTTCGCTAATCCCATCGCCAGATTCATTTCCAGCTCTTCTTCGAATTCAACAATTTGCTCAGCGTCCATGACCGCATAGGCCATATCTTTTACTTCACCTGCGCCTAACACTTCTTTGGCAAGTGGCTTAAGCACGCCCTGAAACTTGGCGCACGGCGGTGCGCCCGTACTCAGATACAAATCCGAGCCATCGTGTTTTGCCAACGTTGTGAGAAAAGATTGTATGCGTTCGAGGCTCATGAATCACCCATCTAATTAATAACCTAACAGATTGGCTTATCGTAAGGATCTTATGTAAAAGTTACAAGAAGGGATCGTATAATCGCCTGTAAAACAAACAGTTTTTCGGCAATTCCGTAAATACGGCAATCAATTTGAATTTCGTTAATGTTAAGGCCTGCAGGAGAATTCTCCTCTTCAGCTGGTCTCACATATACAGCCTGCGGTATAAGCGGTACCTTAAGCTTATTTCTCGACTAACGTTCAACGATATTTTTACGCCAACAAGAAATGAATAAATGAGGTCTCATGGTTACTTCCGTATTTGAAGACGCAAAACAACGCCTGGAATATCTCGGCAATCTTAGCGAGGTTCGCCCTGAAGTTATCGAATTAATGAAACACCCGTCGGCTTCAAAAATAGCGTCGCTCCCGGTACGTATGGATGACGGAAGTACACGATACTTCCCGGCTTATCGGTGTCGCTACAACGACATACTTGGCCCAGGTAAAGGCGGCATTCGCTTCCATCCCAATACGGATCTGGATGAAGTGCAAGCCCTTGCACTATGGATGACCGTGAAGTGCTCACTGGTTGGTTTACCCTTTGGCGGCGCTAAAGGCGGCGTTGAAATCGACCCGAAGGCGCACTCACAAATGGAAATTGAACGCGTCTCGCGGGCCTATATACGAGCCATGAACGGGTTTATCGGACCCGACACCGACATCCCGGCCCCTGACGTATACACCAACGCACGCATCATGGGATGGATGCGCGATGAATACGAAGCAATACATCAAATTAAGGCGCCCGGAGTTATAACCGGTAAACCCACTGCGCTAGAAGGCAGCGAAGGGCGAGAACAAGCAACCGGCTTAGGCGCGTTCTTTTGTCTCGATAAACTGATTAAGCAGATACCATCCTTGGGCGAATCGCCTCGCGTCGCGATTCAAGGTTTCGGTAACGCCGCTTACCATATGGCTCACGCTTTGAAGAAAAGAGGCTATAACATTGTCGCCCTCAGTGATTCGAAAGGTGCGATCTATTCGGAAGAAGGTTTTCACGTTGACTCTATTTGGGCTGAGAAACAACAGTCTCGAAGCTTGAAGGCCATCTACTGCGACGGGTCAGTCTGTGAATCGGTGCCACACAAAGCGATGGAAAATGATCAGATATTCGGACTTGACGTTGATATTCTGATTCTCGCTGCTCTTGAAAACTCAGTGACAGAAGAAAACGTCGAAGATATCAAGGCTAAAGTTATCGTTGAGGTCGCTAACGGCCCCATTTCGTTAGCTGCAGAAAAAATACTGGATGAGAAAGGCGTGGTGATTTTACCAGATGTATTAGCCAATGCAGGCGGTGTTGTCGTTAGTTATTTCGAATGGGCCCAGAATAAGTCTGCACTCTACTGGACCTTGGACGAAGTACTTGAGCGGCTACAACAGCGCATGGAAGATAGTTTTGACGAAGTATGGCGAATTCATCAAAACCACTGCCATACCTTGCGCCAGGCTGCGTATAAAAAAGCACTTAATCGTCTCGAAGATGCGTTGATAGCGCAAGGAACCAAGGACTATTTTGCGCACTCGCAGCATGCAGAACCGTCATCTTAATTCCAACTAGAAAATAGGCACAAAAAAGCCGCCATGATTTCAGGGCGGCTTCGTAACAATATGGCGATTCAGATTTGCAAGTTGGCCATCTCAATCAACCAACAACGATCAGTCGCTAGCGGGTACGTCGATGCCGATTTGAGCACCTTCATAAACCACAGGCCTAACTAACAATCCACCACAATCAACTGAACAATCATCCGTAGCGATCAAACCCGTTTCCATCGAAAACTGGGCGCCGTGCTTCGCACATTCGATTGTCTTGCCGATGATTTTGCCGGCCATCAACGGCCAATGTTTGTGGGGGCAAGTTGCCTGAAACACAAAGTGCTCGCCAGCAACCTGCACTAGCATTAGCTCTTTGTGATTCACCACAAACGTTTGTCGATAACCATCTTTAAGATTGATGAGTCTTTCAAGCGGATAAAACGCCATATCGAATCGATTATGCCGTTTCTACAGTTTCGTCCGCAAGATACATCCAAGTCTCTAGAATGGAATCTGGGCTCAGTGATACCGTCGAAATACCTTCTTCCATCAACCATTTGGCCAATTCAGGGTGATCCGATGGGCCCTGCCCGCATATACCGACGTATTTACCCGCTTTGTTACAAGCTTGAATAGCCATATGTAGCAGCACTTTCACAGCATCGTTTCTTTCATCAAACAGATGCGCTACCAAACCCGAATCACGATCCAAGCCGAGTGATAGCTGGGTCAAATCATTAGAACCGATTGAGAAGCCATCAAAAAACTCGAGGAATTGATCAGCAAGCAATGCATTCGATGGAATCTCGCACATCATAATGAGGCGCAAACCATTTTCGCCACGTTTCAAGCCATTCTCTTCCAGAAGTTCAATAACCTGACGAGCTTCACCAACGGTACGGCAAAACGGAACCATAACCTCAATATTGGTTAATCCCATCTCTTCACGCGCGTACTTAATCGCCTCACACTCAAGTCGAAAACATTCACGGAAAGATTCAGAAATATAACGAGACGCTCCACGGAAACCGATCATCGGGTTTTCTTCCGATGGCTCGTAGACTTGGCCGCCGATCAAGTGCGCGTATTCATTTGATTTAAAATCAGACAGTCGAACAATCGCCTTTTTCGGGTAGAAGGCACCTGCAATCGTCGCAACACCCTCAGTTATCTTATCGCGGTAGAACGAAACAGGGCTTTCGTAGCCAGCTATGCGCTTTTCGATAGTTGCTTGTAGCTCAGGAGCTAAACTATCAAAATTGAGCAGTGCCTTCGGGTGAATGCCGATCATACGGTTAATGATGAATTCCAATCGAGCCAAGCCTACACCTTCGTTTGGATAAGTCGCAAAGCTGAAGGCGCGATCAGGGTTACCAACATTCATCATTAACTTGAATGGCAGATCTGGCATGTTTTCAAGATCGTTTGAACTAATGTCGAAGTCCAACTGGCCTTTGTAGACAAATCCGGTATCACCCTCTGCACATGACACGGTTGCCTCGCTAACGCCGTCTAATGCATCAGTTGCATCACCACAGCCAACGACTGCAGGAATACCCAATTCACGCGCAATAATCGCAGCGTGACACGTGCGCCCGCCACGATTGGTTACGATCGCTGAAGCTCGCTTCATAACAGGTTCCCAATCAGGGTCTGTCATATCAGAAACCAGTACATCGCCATCTTGAACCAAATGCATTTCGTCAATACTGCGAATGATACGAACCGGGCCAGCACCTATGCGTTGACCGATTGAACGACCCTCACACAGAATATCGCTTTTATCTTGCAGCAAATAACGCTCGATTCGCGTGTTCGACTGCTGGGAGTTAACGGTTTCTGGACGAGCTTGTAGAATATAAAGCTTGCCATCGTCGCCATCCTTACCCCATTCGATATCCATCGGACGGCCATAGTGTTTTTCAATGATCAGAGCCTGACGCGCCAGCGCTTCGACTTCTTCATCATTGATTGAAAAAACCTGACGCTCATCTTCATCAACATCCACCGTATCCACTGAACGACCGGCTTCGGTGATGTCGCTATACACCATCTTAATCGCTTTACTACCTATGTTGCGACGTAATACAGCGCGTTTATCCTGCGCGAGCAACGCTTTATGAACATAAAATTCATCAGGGTTTACCGCCCCTTGCACAACCGTCTCACCAAGCCCATAAGAAGACGTAATAAACACAACACCATCAAACCCGGATTCGGTGTCCATTGAAAACATAACGCCTGCCGAGCCAGTTTCACTGCGTACCATACGCTGAACGCCGGCAGAGATTGCTACATCAGCATGTTCAAATGATTTGTGAACTCGATAGGAAATCGCACGATCATTGTATAGGGATGCAAATACCTCGCGCACTGCATCAAGAACATTATCTATCCCGTTGATATTCAGATAGGTTTCTTGCTGGCCAGCAAACGATGCATCCGGCAAATCTTCGGCGGTTGCGGATGAACGCACAGCGACACGAAGGTTTTCATTGTCACCCGCCATTTGTGCATAGGCTTCACGAACCTCTGCGTCCAGCGCTGCTGGGAATGGCGCGGCACTGATCCATTGACGAATCGTCTTACCGGTTTCAGTCAAAGCGCCAATATCATCAACATCAAGATCATCAAGCAACGCGTTGATTCTATCGTCAAGACCCTGATGTTTAAGAAACTCGCGGAATGCTTCTGCAGTTGTTGCAAAGCCGTCCGGGACACTAACGCCCGCACCACTTAAGTTGCTGATCATTTCGCCGAGAGACGCATTTTTACCACCGACAATCTCTACGTCGGACATACCTAACTCGGAAAACCATAAAACAGTTGAAGTCACAGATCGGGCTCCTGGCACAAACACTCATACCTGAGTGTTTTACTCTATTAATCGAATGGGCTGCATTGTAAAAGAGTCTGCGCTTGTTGAAAAGCGGCTTAGTATCTATGGCGCGACAGGATACAATATGCTCAACAGAATATTGGACCTATAAAATGAACAAACGACACGTCTATATCATTTCAGACAGCACAGGAATCACCGCGCAAACGCTTGCACAAAGCATTGTATCGCAGTTTGAAGACATTAAATTCCAAACCACCGTCATTCCCTACGTAGACAGTATCGAAAAGGCGCAGCAGACGGTAGAACGTATTAATTCAAACTGCCACGACGGCGAACGTCCGATTATTTTTGACACGGTTATCGCACCCAACCTCTCAGAAATCCTTTCCGGCGCGCAGGGAATGCGTTTTGATGTGTTAAATATGTATCTCGCACCACTTCAAGTCGAGCTCGGCCAGAAATCCACGCTGACTGTCGGCAAAGCTCACGGGCGTACCCAAGACGCCAATTACAAACATCGAATTGACGCCGTGCATTTTGCAATGGAAAACGACGACGGAGCAAAAACCCGATACTACGACAAAGCTGACGTCATTCTCATCGGCGTGAGCCGCTGCGGCAAAACCCCAACCTGTCTGTATCTGGCACTCCAATTTGGTATCTACGCCGCGAACTACCCGATTACTGAAGAAGATATCGAAGACTTGAGCCTGCCCAAAGTGCTTAAGGAGCATAAGCAAAAACTATTCGGACTAACCATCGCTCCCGACCGCCTTTCACTCATCCGCAACGAAAGACGCGCTAATTCGAAATACGCGTCTCTACGTCAATGTCAGAACGAAGTACGCGAAGTCGAAGGTATATTTCGCCGACACGGGATCGATTTCATAAACACAACAGACTCATCCATTGAAGAAATTGCTGCGACCATGCTCGATAAAAGTGGTCTGCACCGCTCCTGATTACTCTGGAACATCTCAACAAAGGTTTCAGACACAAAAAAGCCCCTTAACGGGGCTTTTTATTACAAACAACCGACCTAAACCGGCCATTCAACAAACCAAAAATTAATCCGGCAATCCAAGGATTCGCTTGGCAATAATATTCAGCTGAACTTCTGAAGTACCGCCAGCAATCGTATGTGCATATGTCAGCATATGCTGCTTATTAATACGCAATTCATCCTCTGTAAAGGCATCACCATCCCAGCCTAAACCACGATTACCCATGATATCGAGAATAAGCTGATACTTGCGCTTATCTTCTTCGGTACCTTGGTATTTAGCGATCATCATTGCCATACCCGCTAACGGATCCTGCGCTGCAAACTCCTCAAAGACACGTTTCATGGTGATTTCCATGGCGTCAGAGTTGATTGCATTTTGAGCAATACGATCACGCAAAACGGGATCAGCAATTTTGCCGTCAGCAGTAACACCCAAGTATTCTTTGGCAATTGCTGCTGGGCTATCTTCATGGCGAGAAGCGCTTTCTTCGATGTCAGACATCATTGCGCGCTCTAGCTCAAGTACACGCTTAGCGACGGTCCAGCCTTTATCGATTTCACCGATAACATTGGCAACAGGAACACGCACATTGTCAAAAAATGTCTGACAGAAATGCGCATCGCCGTTGGTCAACTCAATCGGCTGCGTGCTAACACCTTCGGTTTCCATATCGAAAACCAAGAAGGTAATACCTTCACGCTTTGGTGCGTCAGTATTCGTTCGCACCAAACAATAAATGTAATCTGATTCATCTGCGTAGGAGGTCCAAATCTTCGAACCATTGATGACGAATTCATCACCTTCACGGACTGCCTTGGTTTGTAACCCAGCAAGGTCAGACCCAGCACCCGGCTCACTATAGCCCTGACACCAGCGCATTTCGCCTCTGGCAATAGGCGGCAAGTGCTGACGCTTTTGCTCTTCGCTGCCGAACTCCATAATCGCAGGACCAGCCATCCAGATACCCAAATTGATATTCGCTGGACGCGCACTGATACGCTTGAGTTCTTCTTTCAGAACGGTGTTTTCTTGAGCGGACAAACCGCCGCCGCCGTATTCTACTGGCCAATCAGGGCAGAATGTAAATTTGTCGCGCATGGCGTCAAACCACTGCTTTTGTTCATCTGATTTGAAGTGCGCGTTACGACCGCCCCATGATTGCGAATCCATATCAGGTACAGGTGTACGCATGGATTCTGGGCAGTTAGCTTCAAGCCATTCACGTGTTTCAGCGCGGAATTGTTCTAAGGCGTCCAAGAGACTCTCCTCTGATGATCGTGGGTGCTATACATTATTACTTTCAGTGGCACCTGAAAAAACGGCGTGTATTTTCCTATAAAATACAGCGAATTACCATCAAAACTATAGGTAATCCCCTCGCCAGCCCAACAAGCCCCGCAAATCGGCGGCAATATCGGCGAGGAATACAGCCGAACTACCGCACTACCCTTCGATTTCTTCGTAACCGATATAAAATTGCTGCATCCAGCGACGAAAACGCGCTATCGGCCCATCGCCATCGCACAAGACCGGCAACGGGCGATACACCTTGTGTTCCCAGATCGGGCTATCTTCTTCAAGCTGTTTGCAGATATCCATAATTATCGCCTGATTGACGCCACCCTTGGGCGTTTCACCGTTAACTTTCTTTTGCGAGAACGCAAAATTAATCTCACACGTGTCGTTATCAATCGGCGTTACATGCCCTAACTGAACGGTTTCGCAAATGCCGGTGTAGCGCACAAACCCTTGCCCCGGACCATTACTAACAGAATCAATGCAACCATTGATCTGCCCACGAGGGGTATCAAGTTTTGCTCGAAACGTTCCGAACCGCTTACGGCCGTCAAAGCTAATTTCTGTATCCGGAAATGTCGCGGTGCCATGCACGTACTTAAAGTGGGCCGGATCTGCGCCATTTTCGGAAATTTCCTGAATATGTGTTTTGACTATCCAGCGATGCTTATCGAGCCTGCCCCAATTAGTGCCATCTGCCAGCTCTGCGATCTGCTCGACAGCATACTCCGGCACCTTATCCTCAGGGTGATACCAGGCAAATATGACTTGATTCACCTCAGTCACGGGCCAGCTCTTTAGGCACTGCTGATTTTTTACTTTCGGCGGTATATTTTTGGCATAGGGTATTTCCGACACTTGGCCTTCTTCGGTAAATTTCCAGGCATGAAACGGGCAAACAATGGTTTCGCCTTCGATTCGACCACCCTGCCCAGCCTCAGCATTGATACCATGCCCCAGATGTGCGCCAAGATGCGGACAGTAGGCATCCAGCAACACCGCCTTGCCGCTTTCTGTGCGAAAAAGCACGAGGTCTTTACCGAAATAGCGAACGGCCTTGGATTGACCGATTGCAAGCTCATCACTGTAACTGACATGAAACCAGCCATAAGGCATTGGCATAGGAAACCGCGACATAACTACTCCATTTCTAGGTGTCGGGATATAAAAAAAGGCAGGCCTATGCCTGCCTTACCGGAAATGCATGAATACATTAGTCTTCGAGCTTGAATACTCGCGCAGCATTTTCACGCAAGAATTTTGGCCATACCTCGTCCTTAAATGGAACGTTCGGCATGTCTTTGAAAATTCGATCGAGCGAAAGTCCCATTGGGAAGTATCCAGCGTACATGATCTTATCTGAACCACGCGAGTTGGCATAATCGATGATGGATTTCGGATAATGCTTAGGTGCGAATGCAGATGTCATGTAATACAGGTTCGGGTATTTCAACATCAGTTTCCAAGCCAAGTCAGTCCATGGCTCACCACCGTGGCGCATAACGACTTTCAGCTCTGGGAAAAACCAGCAAACCTCATCAAGATGCTCGACTTTTTGCGGATACAACGGCAAGCGCGGACCAGGAACACCAACACACGGACAAAATGGAATATCCAACTCAACACAGGCTGCGTAAATGGGGTACCATTTTTTGTCATTCAGTGGTACTTGAGGGCACAATCCGGATGGGAACGCGGTAACGGCCTTAATACCATATTCCGCGTGCAAGCGTTTGATCTTACGCACTTCTTCCATGCCATTATTTGGGTTAGCTTCGTATGAGCAGATAAAACGCTCAGGAAAGCGTGTTACTGCATCGATGGCTGGCGCATTATCATCATCAATCCCAGTCATCGCCTTATCGATACCGAACTTATCGAGAAGATCAATGGTGTATTGAACGTAATCTTCTTTATCGCCCGCTTCAGGGATATCTTTGAACATGTATTGCGCCGGCATTTTAAACATGGTGCGGCTTTCTTTGTCCATGAGAAGCGGCTTCATGAACTCGTACCACTGACTATTATCATGACCCGGTACACTGAGCATCAAATCAATGATTTTGATGTCTGTTGGCATGCCCATAATGTTTTCCTCTGTATACATCAAATGGATAAATGGTCGTGATTGTACTCCTTAAAGGCATGGGTGCAAGGGCTCCAATATGCCAACCTAATGATATTTCCGGTCACGCCTGAGATAAATCAATGAAGCAACAAGGATCGACACATAAATAAAACCTTATCTAACCTGCACTTCTAGCCAAACCAAAAACACTCTATGATAGAAGGCTGTCAACCAAGGAATAATAATTGAGCCCACTATGGAAAAGCTCTCCAATGCAAGCCAAACAGAGACAGGACTGGTGCGCCAAAACAACCAGGATTGCTTTCTTGCCGATGAAAAGCTCGGACTTTGGCTGGTTGCAGATGGTATGGGCGGGCATCAATCCGGAGAAATCGCCAGTCAACTCGCTTCCGATATCATTCAATCCGAAGTTGACGCTGGTGCCACAATCGAGCGCGCCATTCTGACTGCCCACGCTGGGATTATGAACGCATCATCATCCGGCGGAAAATCTGAAGATTGCATGGGCACAACCGTCGTAGCCCTCCACACCAATGCAAAAGACTATACTATTGGCTGGGTAGGAGACTCGCGCGCCTATCTTTGGGATAGAAAACAAAAAACACTCAAACAAATTACTAAAGATCACAGCTATGTTCAGTCTCTGTATGATCAAGGAATTATCACCCAGCAACAGATGCGCGAACACCTTCACAAGAACATCATTACGCAATCTCTTGGCATAAACACACCCGAAGCGTTTGCTGTCGACACATTAAAAAAACGCTGGAAACCAGAACAAACGATTCTCCTATGCTCCGACGGCCTAACTGATTCAGTGAGCGACGCCGACATGAATAACTTACTTACGGCCAACCACGAAAAATCGCTTTCAGAGCTCGCCGAATTACTTTGCCATGCAGCAAATCAGTCGGGCGGAAAAGACAACATTACAGTTCAGCTTGTGGATACACCCGTAAAAAACAACAAGATAACTAGAACACTGCTAGCAGCTGGAACCTTGGCCACGGCGTTAGCGGCACTGGCATTATCATTGCTTATTAATACCCACAACTAATCCGCAAACCTCGAAACCCGATAATAATGTCATCCCAAATCCCTGGTTATCAGATCATCAAAAAAGTTGGCGAAGGCGGCATGTCAACGGTTTACCTCGCGATCCAGTTTAGTGTTGGTCGCGAAGTTGCTCTAAAAGTGCTGTCACCAGAGTTGCGCCAAGAAAAAGGCTTCGCCGAAAGATTTTATCGCGAAGCGAACATCGTTGGCGCACTAAGCCACCCCAACGTGATCTCCATCTTCGATGCTGGAAAACAGGCCAAGCACTATTACATGTCAATGGACTACCTACCTGGCCCCTCATGTAAACGTCAAATCGCTGATCGACAGATATCGCCATCCCAAGCCATTCGAATTTTGCAGGATATTACCAAAGCCGCAAACTACGTTCACCAGCAGGGCTATCTGCACTGCGACATCAAGCCAGACAACATACTATTTCGGCCTGATGGCAGCGCTGTTCTAACAGATTTCGGCATCACTCGAGAATTACACGGTCAAACCCAATCTGGCGTTGCTGGAACCCCACACTACATGAGCCCGGAACAGGCTCAAGGCAAGAAATTGGATGCAAGATCAGACATCTACAGCCTCGGGGTTTGCCTGTATGAAATGCTCACCGGACACCCCCCATACACAGCCAACGACCCAGTTGCACTTGCGATTAAACATGTTTCCGCACCGATTCCGCACCTGCCATCGACACTGGACGATTTTCAACAAATCATCAATAAATCGATGGCTAAAAGGCCTGGCGCTCGCTTTCGAACAGCGACGGAATTTCTGGCGGCACTCGATGACCTTCAGTCAACGATTAATCGCCCAATCCGCCCCTTAGAAGGCATTGGCGAAACGATCGTGCGGCGCGCCAAGTCGACTCAACGACACTGGCGCTATGCACTCCACCAATTAAAACAAATTCAACTATCGAAAAAGCATGGCTTAATCGTCAAGAACTCTCAGCGTGGATATGACTTACCTGACATCGACGCACTGGAAAAGACCATAAAGACCCTGCGTAGCTCTCACACAGACACGCCACAAACACTTGACACAACCATACTCAGAGATGACTCCATCGCGCTCGCAATCGAGGCAGAACAAGCCAAAATTCTCTTATCGCCGCGATGGCTAGTTGTAGTGGCGGCAACCACAGCCCTATTGATCGGCGTAACTGCATTAATAGTAGAACCATCTATTTTCGGCGCAGATGCAATGAAGGTCAGGTATGTTGATTAACATGTTAGACGGCCCGACTTAACGCAACCGCCGCAACAAATATAACTAAAGTCGACTAGCCCAGTAGGTTATTAGTCAAATAATCAAGTAAGACATCATGATGATTTTTAGTGGTGAACTTAGGAAGCATACCGACTAAACGACCGTCTTTATCGATAATAAACGTTGTTCTTACAACGCCCATATTCTCCTTACCCATAAATTTCTTCAGCTGCCAAACACCATATTTTTCAGCAATCGCACGATCTTCGTCAGCGAGAAGATCAAAATTTAACGATTGCTTCTCCACAAAATTAGACACGCGCTTTACAGTATCAGGGCTTACACCCAGCACCACAACATCCAGATCCTCAAGCTCCTTCTTAGTATCCCGTAAACCACAAGCTTGCACCGTACAACCCGGCGTGCTGGCGCGAGGATAAAAATACAACACAACGTTCTTTTTCCCACGGAAGCTCTCTAGTGAAACCTTTTCACCCAGTTGATTTAACAAGGTAAATTTAGGGGCCATATGACCGACTTCTGGTAAAGGCATTATTTTCTCCGTTAAATTTTGAGCTAACCAGTACGCTCTCAAAACTGAGAAGCTCTGGCATTTCCAATACTGGCCAACTCACGTTAAACTTATAAAATGCATTGAGCATTTATGATACGTAACTAGATACAATAAGGAACACTATGTTTCTCGAAGTTAAGCGATCCCCAATGTCTTATCTCCAACACAAAGACATGGATCCAGCCTACATTGCGCCAATCACCCGAGACTTTCGGATCAACATGAATTTTGTTGCCGAATGCTCGCACTACACTATCCGCGAGAACACCACGCGCAAAACGCTGGACAATAACAACATTACTGTACCGGTCGACACAAACGTTATCCACCTGGAAATGAGCTACACGCACTCAACACATACGCATCAGCGCAACCAGAAAGATGAACACACGATTAACGAGCGTTATTACTTCAAGCTAGTTTTCTTTCCTGGTGCAGAGAATGAATTTCTACGCATTAAGACCATTATCGATCGACTAACGTTTTCTGACTAACGCCAATGTGGCGCACCCAAAATAATACTTTGGGGCGCTCACTGGATCTACCAACAAAAAAAGCCGGCTTCTGCCGGCTTTTTTGTTGAGCACTTAAACGTCTAGGCCATTAACCCTGCCTGGAATTTCAACTAACGAAATCTAACTGGCAGCAGGCTTTAACCGAAAACTAGGCAATCCTGTTCGAACTGGGTATTCATTTTTTCGACGATCATCAAAAAATTCTTTCAATACATCATTCATTACAGGAAAGGCTAACTCATCCCAGGGTATATCAGCCTCATCAAACATTCGAACCTCAAGACTTTCAACGCCGGGATCCATGTCTGGCGTCTGAAGCTCCGCAAGATAAAACAAATACACCTGATTGATTATCGGGATATCAAAGAGGCGGTATAGCGTGCCATCTTTCAATAGCGCCCCAGCCTCTTCTTGGGTTTCTCGAATAGCGCCTTCCAGTGTGGTCTCACCGTTTTCCATAAAACCGGCGGGCAACGTCCAGTAACCGTAGCGCGGCTCAATAGCACGTCGGCACAGCAACACCTGATCTTGCCACACCGGCAAACTTCCGACGATCACCTTAGGATTCTGGTAGTGAATAACACCACAAGATTCACACACGTAGCGCTTGCGATCGTCTAACTCAGGTACCTTATGGGTGACTTGCTGCCCACACTCACTGCAAAACTTCATTCGGTCTTATTTCAGCTCGCGGTATTTGCCAGCGTAGAATACCAATGGATTGCGCTCAGCAGGATGCGTCGTCATTTCAAGAACACGCCCAAGCAAGATGACATGGTCGCCGCCATCTATGCGTGATTCGATATCACATTCAAAGCTGGTCATTACGTCCTTCAATACAGCAACACCCGAAGAACCTTGACGGAACGTCCCTTCAACAAGGTCGTGCTGACCTTTTTTGGCGTATTGATTAGAAAGCGCCTGCTGATCTTCGGAAAGAATATTCACCCCATACTGGGTAGCCTTCTCGAATAATGGGAAGCACTCCGAGTCTTTTTGTATGCTCCACAGAACCAATGGTGGATCCAAAGAAACTGCACCGAAAGAGTTGACCGTCATGCCGATTGGCGCTTCACCCTCAGGGTTAGCAGTAATAACACAGACACCCGTGGCGAAGCGGCCCAGTGCGTTACGAAATTCACGCTGATCTAAGCTCATTATTATTCCTCATGAGTCTTGGCTTTACAGAAAAAGCGCGATTATACCGTGTTTAAATGGAATTGCAGGGGCTCACCAACGGTTTTTTGCATCTTTGTCCGATTTTTTTTGCTCAATCCACTGTTCTTTTTCAGCCAAAACCGCTTTCTTCCAGATGGGCACATCGTTTTTAAGGAAGTCCATAATAAAGTCTACAGCACTGAACGCGGCCGCCCGATGGGCGCTCGAGACCCCCATATATACGATATCCTCTCCAACTTTCAGCCGCCCTACTCGGTGAACAACAGCAACACGTTGAATTGGCCAGCGCTCTTGCGCCTGCAAAATAATATTCCGAATGGCTGCTTCAGCCATTTCTGGATAGTGTTCAAGCTCTATCGCAACAATCGATGATTCTCCGGCGCCATCTGCACGGACAAAGCCGGTAAATTCAGCAACTGCACCAACACTATCGCCAGCACAGCGAAGCCACGCCAGATATGCCGAATTATCGAGCGAGTCACTTTGAATCGACAACCAAACATCTCTCCTAGGTTCAGTAGCAGCATGAAACTTCATAATGATTCCTTAAGCCGACAATACAAAGACTACTTGAGCTCTGTTTTCTTTTTTCCACAATGATTGCACTGCCAGGTAGTAACCAGCTTGCCAGTGCTCACGTCAAATGGAACGTCTTTCTGCAGCACCCACTTATGATGCCCGTCGCGACACATAACGCGCATTTTGGATGATTTCTTCTCAGCTGCTCGCTTGGCGTTTCTTGCCTCAGCTAAATTAACAACCTTGTTCACTATGAGCCCCGCAAACCAAAGCGCTCCCGATTCTGCCGCTTCATTTTCTCCGATTTCCTCAGCAGCACATACAGAGCACCTGTGCCGCCATGATGCGGCTGAGCACTATGGTACGCCATGACTTCAGGCATCTCTTCAAGCCAGTGAACCACATGACTCTTGAGAACAGCTTTACGCTCAGGGTCTCGATCACCCTTTCCATGCAGAATCATAATGGCCCGAAGATCGTACCCCATACAGTCAATGATAAAATCAAACGTCGACTTTCGTGATTCTTCAACAGTCATCCGATGGAGATCCAACCGTGCATCGATTATATATTTACNCAAACGCAACTGACGATACACACCATCCTGAATCCCAGGGCGTTTAAAGCTAACAACGTCGTGAGGGCCAACCTGACGAATAGTTTGGCTCGAAAGATGGTTGGGGTCTTCTGACTCTGAGACTGCGGCATTTCTGCGTTCTTCGACACCGCTATCAGCATTTTGTACTTGACCCACATCTGCACGGGTTTGAACGATAGGCGTTACGCCCCCCATCTCTGCCATGAAAATATCTTCATCTGATGCCATCGTGCCGCCTCGCGCTCATACTCAACAAGGTAAATACCTAAAAGCTATACCGTATTCACGTAGAATCATATCAATTTAATGCTGCGCCCTACAGGATATGGCTTACAAAAGGAGCCCGCCGTACAAATTTCAACCAAAATTACATGAAAGCAACACCAAATAGCGAAAAAATCAGCTCGCCGCGTTTTCGTACAAGCTAAATTTTGCTAATCTTGCGGCGATTTTAACTGAGACACCACCAATGCTTGATTCTTCGTCCCTCTCGCAACTGAAGCAGCTAAAAAAAGATATCCATGACTCCACTCCACGTATGTGCGGGGAAGTCAAAGGAACTTCGAAACGATTCGGTTTTGTTATTTCTGAAGATGACGGCCAGCAATATCTTTTGCCGCAAGACCAAATGGAGCGTGTGCTGCCTGGCGACACAATCCAGTTTGTGCTGGAAAAAAGTAAAAAAGAGAATACCAAAGACGACGATAAGCCAATCGCCCGCATCGAGAAACACCTCGGATCATCGTTTACTCAGTTTATCGGCAACATTAAAGAAAAGAACAATCAGCTGTACGTTATACCTGACCACTCTCAGCTCAACCGTTGGATCTTTATTCCACCAAAGTCTCGCAAAGGCTTGAAAGATGGCGATTTAGTATCTGCAAAAGTCACTCAACATCCATTTAAAGCAAAAGGCCGCGTTCAGGCAGAAGTCGTGGCAATGATTGGACAGCCTGACGACCCGTTTATCGAGCACCGCTACGCAGTTGTTAAGCAAGGTATCGACGAAAAAATCTGGGAGCCGTACGAAGTTGAAGCAGTCCGCCAAACTGCAGAACGAACACTTGAAGAAGAAGTCGTTAAAAAGATCGACCTCAGAGCAGAGCTTTTCGTAACCATCGACGGCGCGAACACACAAGACCTTGATGACGCACTCAGCGTTAAAAAAACGGACAACGGTTGGCAGCTCATGGTTGCCATCGCCGATGTAGCGACTTTTGTTGAGCTGGGATCACCACTAGATCGCATTGCCGCAAAGCAAGCCTCTACTATCTATCTGCCTGGCCAAAAAATCTCGATGCTGCCTGAAGTACTAGCCTCGGAAATTTGCTCGTTAAAGCCTAACAGCGACCGCCTGGCTATGATATGCACACTCTCTATCAATAATGACGGCAAAATTACGGATACGAGCTATCAAAATGCAGTAATTCACAGCAAAGGCAAGCTCAGCTACGACAACGTCGCGCAGCATCTCGATGGCGGCGACTCAACCTACAGCGACGAGATAAATGCACTGCTAACAGAGCTAAATAGTCTTGCCAGTACACGCAACCAGTGGCGCAATACCAATGCAGTGATGACTGAGGATTTTTCAGACTTTCGCTTTTCGTTAGACGACAAAGGCAAGATTACCGCCATTGACCGCGCGGATCGCAACAGCGCTCAAAAACTCGTTGAAGAGTGCATGCTTGCGTGCAACCAGGCGACGGCCGAATTCCTTGCCACCAAGCAAAACAATGCGCTCTTTTTGAGCCACAAAGGCTTCAAGCCTGACCAGCTACCCGGCGTGTGTAAATTACTCGACGCACAAGAAATCGCCTACGATAAAGAAAACCTCAACACGCTCGACGAGTATTTGAAAATTCAACGCAATATCGAAGTCGGCAATTTCGAACTCCCACTGCGCGATATTCTTCGCAAAAAGTTGACGCGTAGCGAGTGGACAACAGACTGCAACGCTCATTTTGGCTTAGGGTTTCAATGCTACACAACGTTCACTTCGCCGATTCGAAAGTACTCTGATCTTCTGAATCACCGAATGATAAAGTCAATCATAGGCAATCAGCCGCCAGCTACTCCCGATGCGGACACACTTGCACATGTAAATACTGCCACCATGGCGGTACGCGAGGCGCAGAAAGACTGCGAACTCTCACTCAAGTGCCAATACCTTCAGGACTTCAAGGGCAAGCCACTTGAGGGCGAAATCTCACTGATTAACCACCGAATGATCAGCGTGTACCTGAAGGATTTTGATGTTCACGGTCAAATTGAAGTAAGAAGCCTTGAAGGCAATTACACCTTCAAACAAGACTCTTTACAGCTTCTTTCAGAAGGTCAAAATTACGCACTCAAGCAACCGATTAGCGTAACCGTTACAAATATTGACCTCGCCAATCGACACATCAAACTCAAAGTTTCAGACTAATCACTCATGGAGCGAAGATTCCAATGGATCAGTGGAATAACACAGAGTACCTGAGCCTCTCAACACGGAAGAAAGATGGCTCACATGTAAACACACCTGTTTGGTATGCGCATGAAGATAACACCTTCTATTGCTTTTCTGCTGGCAACGCCGGAAAAGTAAAGCGCATACGCAACTTTACCGATGTAAAAATCTGCCCCTGCACAGTGACCGGGAAAATTACTGGCGAATGGGAACGCGCAGAGGCAGAAATACTCACCCGCGATGAGATCCACTTGGCACATCGCGCATTGAAACGCCAATATGGCTGGAAGATGGCCTTGATGGATGTACTTTCAACCTTTGGCAACAAAAAAGCCAAGCGCGCGTACCTGAGAATTCGCCCAACACAATAAAACATCAGCTTTAGATTTCTCGACCCGACTGGCTACTCCACTTGGCCAGTCACCCCAGCCTATTGACCAGCCCCCTCTCAAGACTCAACGCGTTTTTAAATCCTGTCCAGATCATCTAGGCATTCTAGCTACTGATATTGCTCAATTACAACTCGCCAGAGCCGCTAGGCACCCCCCCCAATTAGCCGGCAATTGAAATATCCAATCAACACATAAGTTTGAATTGATTCACATTTTCCCTTAATGTGGGCACGTGAAACAATAATAACAATTGACAATCCAATAGGTACAATGAAGTTCTTACATAGCCTCATACAGTGTTTTGAGCGTGTTGGTGACAGGTTTATCCCCCAAGGTAAGCCTTCTCACCCGCCACCAGATATCGAGCAGATATACCGGTACCGATTGGTTGCTGGCATGATACTCGCCACCATCAGTATGCTGGCCGCCTTTACGTTCTACTATATACTTATCAATAGCTTCAGCGAGCCTGGCAGCATTGTAACCCTAACACTTTGCCTAAGCCTATCAAGTTACTTAGTGCGCCAATTATTCAGCCTCAGAAAAGTTGCAACCTACACAAAAGTTGCGCATCGAATGATTGCCAGCATTCTGGCTGCCACGACGGTGGGCATATTCATAACTGGCGGCCCCTTCGGAAGCATTACATCTGTATTCCTTACACTACCTTGCCTGATCGCATTCCTATTAACCAATCGCCGAATTGCACTTAGATTTGCTGCATTAACATATGCGATATACTGCGCCTACGTGGTCGCCGGCTACCTTAATTACCAGTTCCCTCAAACCATCCCTGCCGACATCAAATATTCAATGGAAGTGGCACTTTGGGTGTACTACACATCGACACTGCTAATTCTTATCATGACCTACGACGGCATGACATCAAGACTCAGCAAACAGCGCCAAAAAGAGCAAGACACTCTCTCTTACATGGCGACCCACGATGACCTGACCGCACTAGCCAATCGAAAGCACTTTGACGACCAAATTAATCAAGCGATACATCGAGCCGACCGAAGCAACTCGCATGTAGCCCTTCTCTTGATCGATCTCAATGGATTCAAACCCATAAATGATAGCTTTGGCCATGACGCCGGTGACGCACTCCTACAGCATGTGAGCAAGCAGATTCGCGCAACCGTAAGGATTGACGATGTCGCTGCGCGAATCGGTGGTGACGAATTTGCCATCATTGTTCAAGGCGATGTAGATCAAGAAAAAATTGATCGCATGCTGGCTCGCCTTAGCGAAAACATTTCGCACCCATGCGCCTACGAAGACAAGCAAATATCAGTAACAGGAAGCATTGGTGTCGCCCTCTACCCTCATCACGCAAACGACGCACACAGCCTCAGACGCGCTGCTGATGAAGCCATGTATTCAGCAAAGCGAAACAAACAAGATTGGCAGAACTACCACCCGACTACCGACCGAACACATCTCCAGTAGCGAGCATCTCCCCAAAAAAATCAATATATGCAGGCAAAAAAATACCGGGCAAGCCCGGTATTCAGCATACGATTTAAGCGTGGTGACTAGAGGCTTAGCTCGCGATTACTTGCCTTAAGGAACTCTTTCTTAAGGTCTTCAAAGGTATGCACAGCTGGGAACTGAGGAAACTCAGCAATTACGTTATCCGGCGCATGAAACAAAATACCCGCCTCTGCCTCAGACAACATTGTTGTGTCATTATATGAATCACCAGCGGCGATACAGCGATAATTCAGGCTATGGAACGCCTTGATAGACTGACGCTTCGGATCAACTTGGCGCAGCTTGTAATCAACAACACGCCCCTCACCGTCCACCTCAAGCTTGTGGCAGAACAAGGTAGGCCAGCCCAACTGCTTCATCAGCGGCGCTGAAAACTCATAGAATGTGTCAGAAAGAATGATCACCTGGAAGCGCTCACGTAACCAATCAACGAATTCAATCGCGCCATCCAACGGAGTCAGTTCAGCAATTACCTTTTGGATATCTGGCAAACCGAGATTGTGCTCTTCAAGCAGGCGCAAACGCTGCTTCATTAACACGTCATAATCAGGGATATCACGAGTCGTTGCTTTCAGCTCTTCAATGCCTGTGAGCTCAGCAAAAGCAATCCAGATTTCAGGGATTAAAACACCTTCAAGGTCAAGACAAGCCAGTTCCACTTTAAACTCCAAAAAACAATCGATTTAATGAAGGCGGCAGCGTAACGGCTCAAAGCGGAAATTTCAATGAAAAAAGGGTGACAGTTATAAGCTGTCGCCCTCTCTCGAATTCGAATAGGAATTATTCGCCTTAAATACGCGGAATATCGATACTTGCAAACAATTCATCTAACTCAATTTTGCTACTGCACTGATATGCCTTTTCAACCACTTCTCGCGTTAAGTGCGGTGCAAATTGCTCGATAAAGTCATACATGAACCCACGTAAGAAGGTACCGCGGCGAAACCCAATCTTCGTAACACTGGGCTTAAACAAATGACTTGCATCCAGTGCAACAAGGTCGTCATCAGCGACGGCGTCATGCGCCAAATTAGCAACAATACCAACGCCAAGCCCAAGTCGAACATAGGTTTTGATAACGTCCGCATCAGCTGCTGTGAACACAACCTTGGGAGCAAGGCCACTATTCATAAACGCTTCATCTAATTTTGAGCGCCCCGTAAAGCCAAAAACATAAGTAACAATCGGGTATTTGGCAACATCTTCGAGTGATAGCTCTGACACTTGAGTCAACGGATGACCTTTAGGAACAACAATCGAGCGGTTCCATTCATAGCAAGGCATCATCACAAGGTCACTAAACAACTCCAGCGCCTCAGTCGCAATTGCAAAATCGACCGTTCCGTCAGCCGCCAACTCAGAAATTTGCATCGGCGTACCCTGATGCATATGTAACGATACATCCGGGTATTGAGAGATAAAACGACTAATTACATCAGGCAGCGCATACCGAGCTTGTGTATGTGTTGTCGCAATGGACAAACTGCCTTTTTTCTCATTACTGAACTCTTGGGCAACCTGCTTAATGCTTTCTACTTTTCGCAGGATTTCACNTGCCGTTTGCAGAATAGCTTCACCAGCTGGTGTTACGCGCGTGAGATGCTTGCCGCTGCGGGCAAAAATCTCCACACCGAGTTCATCTTCGAGTAAACGTATTTGCTTGCTTATGCCCGGCTGGGAGGTATACAGGCTTTGAGCCGTCGCCGAGACATTGAGGTCATGATGCGCTACTTCCCAGATATAGCGAAGCTGTTGTAATTTCATTGCCGTCCTCCGATGGACGATTTTTTACCGGATTTTATTATAATATATCGGAATAAGCGTATGTCTTTAAAATATTTATTAAATATAACGCTTGTGGTGTACAGTTTCGCGATACAGCATATACCGAAATAACAATATTACAAAATTTTTTATTACTTAATGAACATAGAACTAATCAACCTCTTGACCTATATCGCTTGCGGTGGCGGCGTCGGCCTGTTAATCGGGCTAACTGGCGTCGGTGGCGGCTCATTAATGACGCCGCTGCTCATCCTGCTGAACATACCCTACCAGATTGCTATAGGGACGGACTTGCTATATGCAGCCATCACTAAGTCCGGCGGCGTTTTTATGCATCATAAACGCGGCAACATTCACTGGCGCATCGTTTTAACGATGCTCGCAGGCTCGATCCCCGCCTCATTAATAACCGCAGTCATCATTAAGCAATTTTTTGAAGGCGCACATGACTACAAGCTAATCCTGACAACAACATTGGGAGGCATGCTTATATTTACCTCCTTAGTGCTACTGTTTAAGAAGCAAATTCAGGCATACGCAAGTAGACATAAATCTGACAAGCAAAGCGGCCTCGCTCAACGACACGCTGATATAGGAACATTCATTTCAGGTGTTATTCTCGGCGTTCTAGTCACGCTCTCCTCTGTGGGCGCCGGCGCATTCGGCACAGCGATCCTTATGGTCCTTTATACACGACTCCCAGCCTTACATATTGTTGGCACCGACCTCGCTCACGCGGTTCCACTAACATTTGTTGCCGGGATGAGTCATTTTCTATTTCTCGGAAATGTTGATTTCACATTATTAACCGGCCTGCTAATCGGCTCATTGCCTGCGGTATATGTTGGCACTCGCCTGGGGGCACATCTACCTGAGAAATTCATGTACACTCTACTATCGTTGATTTTGCTCGGACTTGGCGTTAGATTCACGTTCTTCTAATCTGACTTCAAATACTGCAGATACCGTTCATGCAAACACTTTCATGGGCTGATATTGATTTATCAGCCATTGCCCATAATTTTGACATCATCAGGCAGTCCAGCCCTAACCAAAAGACCATCGCGGTTATAAAAGCAAACGGTTACGGGCACGGAGCGCTCGAAATTGCCAAAACGATAAATGCCGATGCACTCGGTGTCGCGCGAATACATGAAGCCAAACTTCTACGCGACAAGGGCATCCAAACTCCAATTATTGTTATGAGCGAGCTTCTAACAGAAGACCAATTTACGGAGTGTGAACAGTTAAGGTTGGAGCCGGTCATCCATTCAGCATTTGCACTCAATAACCTCAAACACTTTCGCCCACAAGCCAACCGACCATTTCGGTGCTGGTTAAAAGCAGACAGCGGAATGCATCGCCTAGGGCTCAACAGCGATCAACTTGAGACCGCCAAATGCCTTTTTGAAGCCCAGCCTAATCTAGACCTCGCGGGCCTAATAACACATTTGGCCAGTGCAGAAAAAATTGGCGATCCAAAGAACACAATGCAAGCTAACGCATTCAAACAGCTTGCAGAGAAATTCGAAGATGTGGACATCAGCATCGCTAATTCAGCAGCAACATTATTCCACCCAGACCTTCGCGGCCAATGGCTGCGGATCGGCATAAGCTTATACGGCATCAATCCCGCACATCAAAGCAATGCTGTTACCGAAAATTTGAAACCAGCCATGACCGTAAGGTCACGCATAATTGATATTAAGGACATTCCACTGGGGGACCGTGTCGGCTACAACGGCATTTGGCAAGCGACTCGACCTTCAAGAATTGCCATTATTGGTATTGGCTATGCTGATGGGTACCCGCGCCATGCCAAAAACGGAACTCCGGTACTCATTAATGGTGAGCGTTTTCCGCTATCAGGTCGCGTATCGATGGACATGATCAGTGTAGATATTACGGATACCTCCCAGCCATTGAAGGTTGGAGACGTCGCGACACTTTGGGGAGAAGGCCTTGATGCGGAGGAAGTCGCCCAGAGCTGCGATACAATCGCTTACGAACTATTTACCAATGCAGGCCAGCGAGTCACAAAAATTTACAGGTAGGCTGCCGATCTAACATGCAACCTATTCCCGACACCTGACCCAAGCCTCCCCGCCCCGTGTAATGTACGTGACACCGAAGGGGTGCTCCTAAATACATCTATCAATCAAGTCCGCAAGGGCGCTGGCAGTGTTTTCATCACAAGAGAAAATTCTCCATCAACATAATCTAATCCTAGCTGGCCTCTTGGAATTCTAACAAAATGACCTGATCCTTTCGCCACCTCGCAAGCCACACCCTGCTTATCGAGAAGTGTTTCCAGCACAAACGTCGCATTGCCAGTTGGCGTCATAAGCTCAAGCTCATCACCAATCTCAAATCGATTTTTCACATTGATTTCAAGGTAAGGTGAATTTTGATCAAAATTAATAACTTCACCAACAAATTGCTGCTGCCTAGAGACCGAATGCCCAGTATCGTAGCTTTGCATAGCTTGCGGCTTGTGGCGTCGATAAAAACCTTCGGTATAACCACGATTGGCAAGACTATCCAACTCATATAGCAATGACGGATCGAAATCTTGCCCAGACATTGCAAGGTCTATCGCCCTTTTATAAACTTGGGCCGTTCTCGCAACGTAGAAGAATGATTTAGTACGCCCCTCTATTTTTAAAGAATGGACGCCAATTCTCGTTAGCTTATCAACATGCTCAACTGCACGTAGATCCTTTGAGTTCATGATGTAAGTGCCATGTTCATCTTCAAACGCAGGCATGAATTCACCAGGTCGGTTGGCCTCTTGCAAAAGCACAATATCCTCAACTGGCGCGGGNTCCTGATTCTGTTCGCTAACGCCACTCACACATGCATCGGCGATGGGATCAACCGCAACAACATCCCCTTCGGGAGTTTCGACGGCATCATGGGCCTGATACTTCCAGCGACAGGCATTTGTGCAAGTTCCCTGATTGGGGTCACGTCGATTCATATAACCGGAAAGCAAGCAACGTCCTGAATAGGCAATACATAGCGCGCCATGCACAAAAACTTCGAGCTCCATATCAGGACAATACTGGCGGATTTCTTCGATCTCTTCAATGGATAGCTCTCGTGAGAGTATTACCCGCTCAAGCCCCATGCGCTGCCAAAACTCAACGGTTTTGTAATTGACTGCATTCGCTTGCACCGACAAATGTATTGGCATATCCGGCCACTCATCACGGATCATCATTATCAAACCGGGGTCAGACATGATCAACGCATCCGGCTTAAGATCGATTACTGGCCTCATGTCTTTCAAATAGGTTTTGAGCTTTGTATTGTGCGGAGCAATATTCGATACAACATACAGCTTCTTCCCAAGGGAATGCGCATAATCGATAGCCTCGCCAAGTGCTTCAATCTTGCTGAACTCATTATTTCGCACACGCAAGCTATAGCGTGGTTGACCTGCATAAACTGCATCTGCGCCATAGGCAAAGGCATAGCGTACATGCTGCATTGAACCTGCAGGTGCCAGAAGCTCTGGTCTTTTCATGGATGTATTACTCATGGATGGAAATTTAACGATGGGAAATGCCGCAACATTGTACACATATGCAGCCAATGGGAAAACGCAGATCTAGCAGTTTAAAACAAGTGGTTGTAGTTTTCGCTGAACGCAAAATTACCGTAAATGCCGCCAGTGTGCACAAAAACCAGATCATCAACGTGACGGAAACGCCCACGCCGAATTTGATCAAGCATCGCATACCACGCTTTGCCGGTGTAAACCGGGTCAAGAATCACCCCTTCTTGCGATGCTAGCAGCTGTATTCCTGAAAAAATATCATCGGTCGCTTTCGCATAACCTGGCCCTACATAACCGTCAATGACTTGAATATCCAACGCACTGATATCTAAATCAATGTTACAAACATCCGCGTATTCAGCATGCCAATCGTTCAAGTCCTGGGTTACTTTTCGAACAAACCATGCAGCATCATCACAAACATTCACACCATAGACGGGAACGTTAAGGTCATGTATTTGCGAACCCGCTGTCAGGCCAGCCTGCGTTCCACCGGAACCCGTCGCTAAAACGATCGCTCCCGACTGAATGTTCAGCGAATAAAAATCCGACTTCAACTCTCTGGCGCACTCGACATATCCCCACACACCATGCGCGTCACTGGCCCCAGTGGGAATAAGCCAGGCCTTGCCACCAGAGGCTGCGACATTTTTCGCCTGCAATTCAAGAATTCGATCTAAGTCCGCAACGTATTCAGCCAGCGGAACAAACACCACGGTTGCGCCGACGATTTTGTCTAACAAGGTGTTAGCCAGGTATTCTTCGGGCTCATTGCCACGCAATACTAATATGCATCGCAACCCCAGTCTCGCACACAATAGCGCCGTAGCTCTGCAATGATTGGATTGAATGCCGCCACAGGTGATAACGGTATCGCAATTGTTATCGAGTGCTCGGGCCAAGGTGTATTCAAGTTTGCGGATTTTGTTGCCGGATTCGGCGCATCCAGTAAGGTCGTCTCGTTTAATCCAAATGTTCGGAACCTGGNCGCTATCGCACTCGTTTCTCAAAGTGCTAGTAACGCGCGTCAGCGGCTGCAAAGGCGTTTCCAACCTGGCCAGCGTGAGTTTACTGGGATACTGCAAGTTCGACACACTCATACCCTCCGAACCCAACTATAAAGAGCGACCGAAAGTCGCCCTTGTCAAGATCAATCAGATCGACTTAATGGTGCCCTTAGGCAACACAGCCAGAATTGCTGCCTTCTGAAATTTCAATTCAACGTTGTCAGCAACTTTCAATACAACATAACTATCTTCGATCTTACGTACTTTGCCCAAAATTCCGGCGTTTGTGGACACCTCATCACCAACGGTCAGTGCATCCAGCATCGATACCTGATCTTTCTGGCGCTTACGCTGCGGGCGAATAATCAAAAAATAGAAAACAACAAAAAGAACAACAATCATACCGATCTGGATTAGCTCGCCACCTTGCTGAGGAGCCGCCGCGGCCTGAGCATTTGCAGCAGGAATGATGAAATCTAACATGTAGGGTTACCTTTTTGGTTAAGCGTCAAAAACAAAGCAGATTATACGCAAAGAATCATCAGTTCGACAGTTAGAATAGCAATTCGCTCCCATGGTTTGCTTTACTGTGCTGTTCAGCAGCTCTAGAATCAACGCGCAACAAGAATGAGAACCAACGTGAAGAAGCACATCCTGATATTTGACTCCGGACTGGGAGGTACAACAGTACTGGAGGAGATTGCTAGACGAATTCCATCGTCAACATACAGTTACGTGATGGATAATGGTGCATTCCCCTATGGCGACAAGCCCAACACCTATCTCGAATCCCGTGCCATACGGCTTTTTTCGCGCCTCATTCCCATTAGCCAACCCGACCTCGTCGTCATTGCGTGTAATACCGCGTCAACGTTGTTTCTCGACACCCTGCGCCAACAGTTCGACATTCCTTTTGTTGGCGTTGTACCCGCAATAAAGCCTGCTGCGCAAATATCCCAATCAGGCGTTGTGGGCTTACTCGCAACAAAAGCTACGATCAGCCGAACTTATATAGAAAATTTACATCGTCAACATGCTCCTGACTGCACACTGGTCAAACTCGATGGACAGGCACTAGTCACTCTTGCAGAGCAAAAAATGATCTACGGCGAGTCACTCCAATCCTCGATTGACGATGTCGTTAAAAAAATAACAAGCAAGGACAGTCTACTTTCGATCGATACCATTGTTCTTGGCTGCACACATTTCCCAGCCATTCGAGAAGAGTTAATCAACAGCTGGCCTCGAACATGTCAATGGCTTGATTCTGGCGCTGCAATTGCTCGGCGCGTAGAAACACTGCTGCCTCAATGCAGAGAAACAACTCACCACTCCGAAACGCTGTTTACAACAGCCCCCCTTATCGAGTGGCACCAACTGCTACCGCTGCTGAATCGCTACGGGATATCACACCATCAAACCATTGCAATTGATTAATAGATCAAAGACTATAAGTATTGTCGGCTATAAACCGGGCTGGCAAAACGCAACCAGCCAATGGAACTGCTTACTGTTTTTGTTTGGGCCCGCCCAAGCGCGCAATGGTTTTCATCGATGAATCCAGCAAATAATGAATAGAATACCCAAATCAACGTACAACCATTCTCTGGCCCAGAACGACATGTCCAGCTCAGATATTTCCATTCTCGTCGTCGACGATGCACGATTTAGCACCACTGTTATTACCAAGTGCCTGCAAGGCGGGAGCTTTACAAATATCCGTCACGCATCCAGTGCGAAGGTCGCCATCGACTTCATCCAAAAACATCCGGTTTCGATCGTCATTGCCGACTGGCTAATGCCTGAAGTGGACGGCATTGAAATGACGCGCATCATTCGGCAGATTGACGAATCTAAAAATCATTATACCTATGTCATTATGCTGACCGCCAAAGACGGCGCGGAAGCACTGCAACACGCCTTCAACGAAGGGGTTGATGATTTCGTCAACAAGAGTGTTATGCAAACCCAGCTTTTGCCGCGAGTATTCGCCGCAGAACGACTAGTAAATAATCAAAATCGATTATTGCGCGACAACCAGAGATTGATTAAGGCTAACCGCCTGCTTGAGACCCAGCAATCGGAGTTGCGAGCCCTATGTACACTCGATTCGCTTACCGGCTTGGGGAATGCCGAGTTTGCAGTTAACAAGCTTACCGACAATCTTAAACACTGCGAATCACGTGGGGGGGCGAGTTGCTACTTGCTAATTGGGCTCAATGATACACAGCAATTGGAAACCACCCTCCCAGATCGAATTCTCAATGAACTCATCGAAGGTATCAGTCGTCGAATTAAAGGGTTGGTTCGACCGCTCGATGAGGTTTGCCGAATATCCAAATATCAATTTGCAGTCATTACCCACCAGCCAGATATACAGCTTTGCGAAGGCAAGAGCTTTAAGCGTGTTAAAGACGCAATCAATCATCGCGCTTTTAAATCATCAATGGGCTTTCATGCACTGAGTGTCGACATGAGTATCGCATCTGCATCACTTGATCACGGCTTACCCGGCGCCAAAACGCTGATTAAAATGGCTGATTCTCTGTTAGAAAAAGCCAACAAAACACAACGCATTGAATCTGCGGTTTACGCAGTAGACGACATCCGAACGACGTAGCTAACACCTTATTTGCGACACGATCGTCCAGATAAACCTAAATCGTAACGCCTGACAACTTTACCCAATATGGTTTCAGTGCGTTTTTTCAGGCATAATCCGCCAAAAATTTATAACCATTGTGGCTGTTACCATGAGTGAAATCAGAACAAAGATAGATGAAAGCGCAAAGCAACTAACTGGCGAAGGATCTCCTTGGGAGACAACACGCGACTCCATCGATGGCATTGAATACACCCTTTACAAGAATGCTCCCCAAAGCCTCAAGGAACTGATCGACGCCGGACGTGCTCATGGCGATAACGAATTCCTGATCTATGAAGGCGAACGACTAACATTCAATCAATTCTTCGCGAAAGTTGATGCTCTTTCCTATCAATTGGTCAATGAATTCGGTCTAAAAACTGGCGACCATGTCGCCATCGCTATGCGCAACTATCCAGAATGGATGATTTCTTTTGCTGCAGTCGCGCTCGCAGGCGGCATTGTTGTGCCAATCAATAGCTGGGGCCAACGCGCCGAGCTTGAATACGCCTTGATGGATTCTGATTCAAAAATCGCATTCTTTGATCAACAGCGTTTTGATTTTATTGCTGACGACCTAGAATCTTTGGGTGTAACCGCAATCGTCGCACGACCTAGCAAAGGCAACACGAACGCACAAAACATTGAGAGCGTGATCAGTGCCGCAGGCGACAACACCCTTGCCGAGCACAAAACGCTTGCTGGCGAAGACAGTGCAATGATCATGTACACATCCGGCACAACAGGCAACCCGAAAGGCGCGCTATCAAGCCACCGCAATATCGGACAAGCCATTTTCAACTTCGAAATGATGGCTATTTGCGCCGCCATGAGCGACCCGGAGCCAATCGGAAAAATGCTTGAGCGCGGACATCCGCCAAAAGTCTTGCTATCAGTTCCCCTTTTCCACGTTAGCGGCTGCCACAGCGTATTCCTACTATCACTTCGCGCAGGCCGCCCGATCGTTATCATGCATAAATGGGACAAAATTCAGGCCCTCGAATATATCGAAAATGAGCGTGTAACCATGATCAGCGCGGTACCTACCATGCTGATGGACATGCTTGATGCTGACGAGTGGGATAACTACGACACATCTAGTATGTTTGGCTTCGGTGCTGGCGGCTCAGCTCAGCCTCCTCGCCTGTCATCCAAGATTTACGAAAAGCTACCCGACAGCTTCCCAGGTACTGGCTACGGCATGACAGAAAGCAATGCCACTGGCTTTGCGGCTACAGGCGCAGCGTATAAATATCAGCCTAAGAGTACCGGTGTTGTAACGCCTATCGTTGATATCAAGATCATCGATGACAACGGTAACGAAGTCGCTCAAGGTGAAGCTGGCCAGATTCTCATCAAATCACCGACTAACGTAAAAGGCTACTGGAAAAAGCCAGATGCAACAGCAGAAACCTTGATCGACGGCTGGCTCTACACCGGCGACGTTGGCTACATGAATGATGAAGGCTTCCTATTTATCACCGACCGCATCAAAGACATGGTCATTCGTGGCGGCGAGAATATTTATTCTGCTGAAGTTGAATCAGCAATCTTAACCCACGAAGGCATCGCTGAAGCGGCAGTATTTGGCGTTCCTGACGAACATTTAGGCGAAGAACTGGCAGCTGCCGTCGTTCTGCGTGATGAATCACTCAATGTTGACGCGATTCAAACACACGTTGCCAGCCAACTGGCCAAGTTCAAAGTACCGACCAAGGTATTTATTCAAAGTGAAGAGCTACCTAAAAATGCAACGCGTAAGATTCTGAAGAAGCCTCTGAAAGAAAAATACGCAAACAGCTAATTTCACGCCCAAGATACCCAAGGGGCATTTTTATGCCCCTTTTTTGTTTCTAATTCTCCCCTTTAACCTCGAAGAATTTGGCCACCCAGCATGAAGAACGATATCCCCCAAGATTGGCAAATCCTGATGCAGGAATACGACGAAAGAGTTAGCTTCGCGAGAGCCATGGGTGGCGAAGAAAAACTCAAAAAACGCAAAGCGGCAGGTCAGAAAAACGCCAGAGAACTGATATCTCTACTCTGTGACTCATTCGATGAAGTCGGAACACTTGTAGGCAGCCAAAGCTATCACAGCGAAAAGACGGCACCAGCGGATGCACTTGTTGGTGGCATTGGCCAAGTGAACGGGAAGTCCGTCGTCATCGCAGTTGAAGATTTTACCGTACAAGGCGGTTCAATCGGTCATGGCACCAACGCCAAACGTGTCCGTTTAGCGCAAATCGCACTCGACCATCAATTGCCTTTTATTATGTTGCTTGACGGTGCTGGTGCGCGAATGACAAACGGACTCAGTCGCCACCCTTACGGCCCAAATGATTTACAAATTATCGCACAACTCAAAGGCAGAGTGCCCACGATTGCCTTGGTTGTCGGATCCTCCGCCGGCCACGGTGCAGTTGGCGGATTGCTGATGGACCTAGTCATAATGCTCGACGGATCAAGCATGTTTTCCGCTGGCCCGCCGCTAGTTGCTGCCGCACTCGGCGAGATTGTCAGCAAAGATGAGCTAGGCGGCGCACACATGCACACAACAGTTAGCGGCGTTGCACATAATTTGGCAAAGGATGCCGCAGATGCTAGCCGCTTAATCAAAGAGTATCTTGGGTACTTTACCGAACGAAGCATACCGCCATCTGGATCGCCAGATACACACCTGATGTCATTGATTCCAGCGAATTTGCAAACGCCCTACGACATGCGTCCAGTCATCCAACATTTAGCCGATGATGGCGATTTTCTTGAAATTCAGCCCGATTTCGGCAAAGCCATTATCACCAGTCTAGCCCGACTAAACGGCCAATCAATAGGTATTGTTGCCAATCAGCCTATCGTTCTCGCCGGCTCAATCAACGCGGACGCAGCAGAAAAAGCCGCAGATTTTATTCGATCTCTAGATGCACTAAATCTACCCATTTTGTTTATCGCTGACACGCCAGGGATCATGTCTGGATCTGCTGCTGAACGCGCGGGCACACTTCGATCTGCAGCACGCATGTATCACGCACAAGCATTAATGACGTCACCTAAGTTACACGTCACACTGCGTAAAGCATTCGGCTTCGGAAGCTGTGTCATGGCGATGAACCCATTTGACAAACAAACAGCAGCCTATGGACTCCCAGGGGTTAGCTTGGGCGGAATTCCTATAGCTGGCGGCGCAGAAGCCGCGAATCTCGATGAAGAAACAGCACAAAAACTCGCAGAAGCACAGAATAGCGGTGCTTGGACTGCAGGTGATGCACTAGCTTATGACGAGATTGTTGATCCGAGAGACTTACGAGGTCGACTCGCAAAAGCGATGCAGATTATAAAACCATAGGGATATTGAGGTGCCGACCAGTTTAACCGCAGTGGCAAACAAAATCTGCCATTGCGGAGAAGCATTCAAAGTATTCTTGGGGCAGTTGATAAATCATATAAGCAATGCTCCGGCAATTTTCTCTGCACTGTAGAATACAAATTTGAGGTGCAACTACATCGTGTGCGTCGGTCGCTCCGATTCCAGCGAACCCGCCAGGTAGGTTTCGATTTTGTTTTTCGCCAAGTCATCATCGCCATTGAACTGCACACCGATACCCGCGGCGCGGTTACCTTGAGCACCCTGCGGTGTAATCCACACTACCTTACCGGCGACTGGGATTTTTTCGGGCTCATCCATCAGCGTAAGAAGCATAAAGACCTCATCACCCATCTGGTAGGACTTGGTCGTCGGCACAAACAATCCACCATTTTTTATAAAGGTCATATAGGCCGCGTACAAAACAGCCTTATCTTTGATTGTTAGCGAAATAATCCCGTTACGCGCACCTTGCATGACGACCCTTTTCTCTTTTTGTTATTTATTGTCCAGAGTTTAACACAGGTCTTCCGACCGTTGGTATGCACTAAAACAGGGAATGATCACCAGATTCATCGTTTTTTGTCTAAAGTAAAGAAACACTTATTCCCTTCAACGGATGGACAGGAAAATGCGAATTCTTCCCCTCTTGATCGGCTGCCAGATGGCAATTGTCGTATCTACAACGAATGCACACCCAGGCGGACATGAACACACGTCAACGCCGCACGCCCCTGATAACGTTGAAATTGGAAAGCCGCTGCCAGAGCTCGACATTTTGCAGGCTGGCCAACTCCATTATGACAAAAAAAATGACAAGATAACTTATTCATCGTGGAACAGCAGCACCCTCAAGGGCAAACCCTATATCGTGCAGTATTTACCTGCGCGATCAAACACAGGACAAATGAATGTACCCCTTAATGACGCCCTACTCGCCATAGACAAACAGAACCGCTGCCGAATCGTCAGCGTCGTTGACGTTAATGATCATGATTGGGGTACAGGCATCTTTATAAAAGGTGCGATGGAAAGTAACTTCAAACGCACACCACTCTGTGTAGTTGTCGCAGACAACAAAGGAGTCGGCAAAAAAGTTTGGAGTTATAAAAATCTTGAAAACGTTACTATGATCATCGATAAAGACGGCATGGTAAAATATGAATACGTCGGCAAGCTAAACAAGCTTCAAATCAAGAACATTATAAAACTGCTCAATTCGTTGCCCGGGTGGAATTGACCCCACCCTTTACTTTTAACCGTGCAGGTGTGCGTCTAATTCATCAATCACCTGCACCCAATCTGCGTCCTCCTGCCAAGCGTCACGAATGAACGCCCGCTGCGCATCACTCCAAAAAGGCGCATTCGCAAGATGCTCCGTTTTCATTAATCGATGGGACTCTATAAACCGTGCAATATCCGTTTCAGAATGTGGCAAGCCGAGCTGCATAAACAAGGTTTCAACGGTAATTGGCGCCATGTACATGTTAGTTATTCTCCTTAAAAATAGGAAACGTGCGCCCAACCCTGAGAAACGAATAAACTATGGGCTATCAAGTCGATAATGAGTTCTATAAAATTAGACCTGCTATAGCAAATTAGTTGCCGCCTTGACCACTATCGAGGACAGATAGCGGCAACAAAATAATTATAAGGGAAGTGTCTTTATGCGATTTTTTTTCGTCATCGTCTTTTTTTTGACGTGCAGTTGCCACGTCAACGCACAATGGGTTCGCGTACCCGAGGATAGATCAGGAAAATTCGATATTTCATTAATGTGGAAATTTCAGGGGGGGCAAAATCTGACAGGACGAGGAGGGTCGAAGCTGGATTTTTCTGATAACAATAACGTTGGTTTTGTATTCGGCTATAACTTTACGAATCTGCTTAACCTCCAATGGGAAATTAGCTTCCTCAACCCCAAATATCGCGCAACATTGGTTAAGGATGACGACACAACCGAGTCAGTCAATAATCGAGCGAATTTCACCACCAGTCAATTCAACTTCACTTGGCATTGGCTTGAAGGAGATGTAACCCCATTCCTGATGGCAGGCCTCGGCTGGTCGCTTGTAGATAGCAATATTGCCAAAGAAGGAAGCACCGTTTGTTACTGGGACCCTTGGTACGGGTACGTCTGCTATGCACGCACGTATAAAGAAAATGATTTCAGCTACAACGCCGGAATCGGCCTTCGCTGGGATATCAACGATCGCTTCTTCACGCGTGGTAGCTATGGCATTCAGTGGGTAGATTTTGGCAACGGTATCGGTACTACAGACTTCCAGACAGGAAGATTGGAAATTGGCGTTAAGTTCTAACCAACATAAGCCAGATATTAGAGGCATAAAAAAACCAGCATTAAACTGGTTTTTTTATGCCTTGTCGACTGCTTTGCTCTACCTGAATTTACCCACGAGCAAGGTCTCAACGCATAACGCGTCAAGCGGAAAATACAATCAAGCTTCGATAGTTGCTTTGTTTACCGCATTGAGCACTTCACGCGCAGCAAGCGGAATTTTCGTACCAGGACCGAAAATCGCTGCAACTCCACTCTCATACAGGAAGTCATAATCCTGCTTCGGAATAACACCACCAGCAACAACGATAATGTCATCAGCACCCAGCTTGCGTAACTCAGCAATGAGCTCCGGAACCAGTGTTTTATGACCAGCAGCCTGCGAAGAACAACCCACAACGTGGACATCGTTTTCAACCGCCTGTTTAGCAACTTCGGCTGGCGTAGAGAACATAGGAGACAGATCAATATCAAAACCAACGTCAGCAAATGCCGTGGCGATAACCTTAGCACCACGATCGTGCCCATCCTGGCCCATTTTCGCTACTAGCATACGCGGGCGACGACCATGATCTTCAACGAACTTTTCAATATCTGATTGAATCTCCTGCCACTCGCCATCATCTTTATAGGCTGATCCGTAAACGCCTGAAATCGTTTGAGCCTGCGCATTAAAGCGACCGAAATCACGCTCCATTGCATATGATATCTCACCAACGGTTGCACGAACGCGTGTTGCCTTGATAGCGAGATCCAGCAAGTTACCTTCACCAGTGCATGAGCACTGATAAATGGCCTCGAGCGCATCTTCAACAGCTGATTCATCACGTGATCCGCGAATGTTGTTCAGGCGTTCAATCTGAGATTCACGAACCGCTTCGTTATCAATCTCAAGGATTTCAACGTCGTCTTCTTCTTCCAACTGATACTTGTTAACGCCAACGATAACATCTTCGCCGCGGTCAATACGGGCCTGCTTCTTCGCCGCAGATTCTTCAATTTTCATTTTTGGCACGCCGGTCTCAATGGCTTTTGCCATACCGCCTGCCTGATCAATCTCTTCGATCAATCCCCATGCCTTATCGACNATATCCTGAGTCAGCTTCTCCATCATGTAGGAGCCAGCCCATGGATCAACAACCTTAGTGATCCCTGTTTCTTCCTGAATGATCAACTGGGTGTTACGAGCAATACGCGAAGAAAATTCCGTCGGCAACGCAATCGCTTCATCTAATGCATTCGTATGCAATGACTGTGTACCACCAAATACGGAAGCCATCGCCTCAATTGTCGTACGAACAACGTTGTTATAAGGGTCTTGTTCAGTCAGAGACCAGCCCGACGTTTGCGAGTGAGTACGCAACATCAATGACTTTTCGTTTTGTGGTTCAAATTCGGAAACAATACGCGCCCACAGCAAACGCGCAGCACGCATTTTGGCAATTTCCATGTAGAAATTCATGGAAATACCCCAAAAGAAGCTCAAACGAGGCGCAAACTGATCGATGTTCAAACCTGATGCCAATGCCGTTTTGATGTATTCCTTACCATCAGCAAGCGTGTAAGCAAGTTCAAGTGCGGCATCTGCGCCGGCTTCCTGAATGTGGTAACCAGAAATCGAAATCGTATTGAATTTCGGCAAATGACCTGACGCATAAGCAATAATGTCACCGATAATCTTCATCGATGGCGATGGTGGGTAGATGTACGTGTTACGCACCATAAATTCTTTCAGAATGTCATTCTGAATCGTACCTGCCAGCTTATCTTGCGTTACGCCCTGCTCTTCTGCAGCAACGATATAACCTGCAAGAACCGGAAGTACCGCTCCGTTCATTGTCATCGAAACCGAGACTTTATCCAGCGGTATGCCATCGAACAATATCTTCATATCTTCGACTGAATCGATAGCAACACCGGCTTTACCAACGTCGCCCGAAACACGAGGATGATCTGAGTCATAACCACGGTGAGTAGCAAGGTCAAATGCAACCGATACACCCTGACCACCCGCCGCAAGCGCTTTACGATAGAAAGCATTCGATGCTTCAGCTGTTGAGAAACCCGCATACTGACGGATTGTCCAAGGACGACCAGCATACATGGTTGTTTGAGGGCCACGAATAAACGGCTCCATGCCCGGTAGCGTATTGGTGTACTCAAGCCCTTCAAGATCTTCTGCAGTATAAAGCGGCTTAATGTCGATACCTTCAGGCGTATGCCAAACAAGATCATCAACCGTCTTATTCATGCGCGAAAGTTGCTTGTTCGCCTTGGCCTGCCACTCTTCCAGTGTACTGGTCTTAGGTTTATATTCGCTCATAATATCCTCTTTAAATACAGCTTAGTGGTGGCCATCTTCAGACGGTTGATTCAGTTCGATAAGAACACCGTCACAAGACTTCGGATGAATGAAGATCACACGGCAGTTATGCGCGCCAATGGATGGCTCTTCCGACAAAAATTGATATCCCTTCTCTTTCAACCGCGCAACGTCTGCATCCAGATCATCACTACGGAAACACAGGTGATGCATGCCACCACCTTTTTTCTCAAGATACTTCGCAATCGGACCTTCACCATTGAGCGGATGTACCAGCTCGATACTGGTTTCAGGTAAAGGGAAAAACGCGGTAGACGTTTTAGCTGATTCGACATCTTCAGTACCTGAATACTCCAGGCCGAAATCTTCTAGGAAACGCTTGATGGCTTTATCCAAATCAGGAACAGCAATCGCGATATGATCAAGGGCTACGATCATAGGGCTCTCTCTTTTTTATTGAAAAGGCAAAATAGAAACGCGCAGTATTCTATCACAAAGCAGCATAAGGAGGTAAGCATCGAAATAGATAGAACAGAATCAGATAATTAACATCACCTATCACTCCTATCCAGCTGATTTAATGACACTTATAGATACATTTCAATAAATTACATTAAGTGTCTTTGCACAACAATTAACACTCAACACCGGCAATGGTCAGAAATGCATCAACGATCGTTTCGATTTCGTCATCGGTGATTTCTTTATGCGCGACCAAGAGTCGATAGTAAAAAAGCCCGAACATCTGATCGAAAACTAGATCCTTATCAACAAAATCCTGAACCTCACCATTTGCAATTGCCCTCTCAAGATCAGCGTCACCGAATGCTTGTACCGGGCGGAGAAATCGCGAATAAAACAACGCCCTCAAACTTGCATTGTGCTGCGCCTCAGCAATAACCGACACAATCACGTCGGCGTAATCACTCATTAACATGCCTCGAAGCCCGTGCAGGTTTTCGATCAACAACTGGCGATATGGCTTCTTTTTATCAGCAACCACCTGCTTCTCTACTGTCCGCATTAAAATCGCAACGGCAAGAGTCGCCTTGCTTGGCCAGCGACGATATAGCGTTGCCTTACTGACGCCCGCCTCACCGGCGATCGCTTCCATACTGACATCTTGATACGGCATTCTAAAAAAAATCATATCTGCTGCAGAAAGAATGGATTCATCTGCAGCCTGAGATCTTGGACGACCTACATTTTTCGCCATCAATTATTCGCCAATGGTTATTTTTATTCAGTTAAAAGTATTTATACTCTGACAAACGAACAACAACAAAATCCAATCGCATGCTAGACCTACCCGCGGTGCAACTTGCACTCATTACCTTTCTAGGCCTACTCAGTCAGTGGACAGCCTGGCGAATCAAAGTCCCAGCCATCTTATTTTTGCTATTGACGGGTATCGTATTTGGCCCCTGGCTCAACATCATCAAGCCCGGCCAGCTACTTGGAGACCTACTCTTCCCCGCCGTATCAATTTGCATCGCCCTCATATTATTTGAGGGGAGCCTAACGCTGAAATTCAAAGAAATATCGGATCAAAGCGCGGTTGTACGCCGAATGACCAGCCTAGGCATGGTGATCACCTGGCTCCTCATTGCGCTTGCAACACATTATTGGATGGACACCAGCTGGTCTATTGCGTTTCTATTCGGCGCTATTGTCGTCGTCAGCGGGCCAACGGTCATTATGCCACTTTTGATGACAGTACGCCCCAACAAAAAAGTATCCAGCATACTACGCTGGGAAGGCATCCTCATTGACCCAATCGGCGCATTGCTCGCTGTCGTTGTATATGAGTTTATTTTAAGCACATCAACACAGGCCGGATTTACGCACGCACTATTCATCTTTACTCGGGTCATCCTATTTGGCGGGCTCATCGGCTTCATGGCTGCATATGTACTCGGCACTCTTATCCGCAATGAATGGCTACCATCGTTTCTTCACAACCTCGCCACATTTTCTCTGGTAGCCGGTGTTTTTGCTTCAGCAAACGCCATCGAACACGAGTCAGGCCTATATGCGGTCACCGTCATGGGTATCACACTCGGAAATATGAAGCGGCTCGCCATCGAAGAAATTATTTCATTTAAGGAGCACCTCAGCCTTCTGCTGATTTCAGGCGTTTTCATACTCCTTGCCGCACGACTTGAGCCAGCCCAACTCATTGGGCTCGGTATCCCCGCCATCGGACTCATAATGACAATACAGTTTGTTGTGCGCCCCATCATGGTGTTCACCACCACCTGGGGTACCGACCTGACGCCCCAAGAAAAAATCATGCTGTCATGGATTTATCCAAGAGGCATAGTTGCCGCAGCGGTCGCCGCGATTTTTTNACTGAACCTTGAGCACAAAAACCTCGATGGCACTGAGATTTTGGTCCCTCTCACCTTTGCAGTGATCATCGGTACCGTCGTATTCCAAAGCCTGACCGCCAAACCAATTGCAAAACTACTGGGCGTACGACAAAAAGCACCAACAGGCATATTGTTTATCGGAGCCAACCAAGTTGCCCGCACAATTGCACAAGCACTTAATAAAGATGGATTCCACGTGATACTCGCCGACAGCAACTGGGAGCACGTCAAACGCGCCCGTATGGAAGGGCTCCAAACCTTCTACGGCAACCCAACATCGGAATACGCTGAACTCCACCTCGACACCAGCAATATTGGCTACGTGATCGCCGCGAGCCCGCTTAAGGATCTCAACACACTGGCATGCTCCAAGTTTCGGGCAGAACTTGGTGACAAGCGTGTATTCTCATTTAACAGCATCACCGAGGCCCGCAGCAGCGCAAAACACATCGCAAGCTCCAGCCACCGCGGTCGCGTGCTCGTTGACGATAAATTTACGTTCAGCATGGCAAACATCGAAATCAAGCGTGGCGCAACACTGTCAACCACAACACTCTCAGACACATTCTCATTCGCCGACCTTATCGATAATCAAACAGGGAAAATCCCAATATACGCAGCCGACGAAAAGGGAAAACTTCGATTTTTTACGGCCGGAGAGTCGCTTCAACCTGCCCCAGGGTGGAAAATCACAAGCCTAACTCTGACCGAACGCGAGAGCTGAACATCCGTTAATATCGAACTATTTGGAAAAATAATTTACAAATGGGTAATTTAATTGCCCTTAAGATAGTGAAATACGAAACGCGTCGTATATAATCTTGGCCGCTAAAAATAATACTGGTACTGGTACTGCTATGAATTCTGTAACACGTGACCCTGCAAAGATTGTTGAAGATCTCGGAACCTGCCTGGTAACTGGCGGATCTGGCTTTGTCGGAAAAAACTTTGTCAAAACGCTTCTCGACAAAGGCTACAAGGTTAAGAGCTTCGACATCGTGCCCTCAGACCTAGAGCATGAGAACCTCGAGATAGTCCAAGGTAATATCTGCGATAGCGCATTAGTCGAGAATATTGTCGAAGGTGTCAATACGGTCTTTCATACAGCCGCCATCATTGGCCTCAAAGGCGGCCGAGCCGTCTCTAAAGAATACCGAGACCAGTCCTACGCAATCAACGTGGACGGCACGAAAAACTTGTTGCGTGCGCTACAAAAAGCCGGCGGAAAGCGTTTTGTCTATACCGCCAGCAACAGCGTTATTATTGAAGCTAAGAACATTGAAAACGCGACAGAAGAAACTCCCTACACCAACAGATTCAATGATCTGTATACAGAGACTAAAGTCGTTGCAGAGAAATGGGTCCTTGAACAAAACGGCCAAGAAGGCGTCCTGACTTGCTCCGTTCGCCCAAGCGGCATCTGGGGCCCCGGCGACCAGACAATGTTCAAAATGTTTTTTGAACAAATTATTGCCGGCTTGATGCTAGCTCGCGTAGGCGATGGCACAGCCAAACTCGACAACAGCTATGTGCACAACCTCATTCACGGTCAAATCTTGGCAGCCCAACACCTAACCGACGGCGGCACCTCTCCCGGTGAAGCTTACTTCATTAACGACGGCGAGCCGATGAACATGTTCGATTTTGCCGAAGACGTTATCGTTGCATGTGGACGAAAAATGCCAAAATACTGGGCGCCTGCCTGGCTTGTAAAAGGCGTAATGACCATCTGGCAAGAGCTGCACTTCCGCCTAAACTTCCCAGAACCACCACTTCCACCCCTGGCAATCGAACGCATCGCGTTTTCAAATTACTTCAGCATTGAAAAAGCACGCAAAGACCTTGGCTACGAACCCCTCTACACAACTAAGGAAGCACTCGATGAGTGTATTCCGTTCTATCGCGAACTCTTTGAAAAAATGAAGGAAGAGGCTGGCAAATAGAACTGTCAGCTCAATCCAAAAAGGCAGCCTAAAAGCTGCCTTTTTGGATGCCGGAAATCGCCAGCAACATAAAACCAACCTATTCTGTGCAATAACCCCAAACAACCCGACCCAATTACGCAACATTGGACCCGGCATGAAACCGACAAGCTGCATAATCATTATGATTTTGTTATTCGATGCCACCTTATTGCTCGCAAACACACCAAGTGACGCACACCTACTACCCATTGAAATTCATTATGCCGACCGATCTCGAGCCAGTAGCATCGCGCTCGAATCCGACAAAGCATTTGAATTAAACAAGGCAGACACCGACAAACTACAACAAATAACCGCCAGCAAACTGATTAATCCTCTAGACCCTTACAAATCAAACAAATCCTACCGCGTGGTATTTGATCAATTTCAACTGAACGCCCCACTGCACCCAACCTCAATACGAACTGACAATTACGTTAAAAATAGCGGCAAAGCACGTGTGTCTATTTTTCTCGTCACCAACAACACCGAAAAGCAAATAGCACAGCAAAGCCTAATAATCGGTAGAGATACGTCGCCACCTCGACGATTTAGCGCTGTTATGTTTTGGCACGACATCAACACAAGCTTGCAGCGCCTTAGCCGCGAACTAACCACGCAACCCGCCAAATAAAAAGACCCACCACTCCGCTATAAGCATCTGAATTCGCTGATTAAATGGAGAATAACTGGCTTTCAGGGGGCTTTTCCTATAGGATTTGCACCCAAATTTAGACGTCATCCGTTTGCGCTAGCCCGACACTATCAACCATTAGCGTCGCAAACAAACTGCGCATTCGCATTAGGAGACCTTCCATGGCCTTAGCACTTAACGAAGAACAACGCATTCTAAAAGATTCAGCACGCGATTTTCTCAACGAGAACGCACCTGTTGAAGCACTTCGTAAGTTGAGAGACGAAAAAGACGCCACTGGTTACTCCACAGACCTGTGGCAGCAAATGGTAGAACTCGGCTGGACTGCTGTCGCCATCCCGGAGCAGTTTGGCGGCTTGGAGTTTGGCCTACAAGGTCTCGGATCTATCTTCCAAGAGATGGGTCAAAACCTGACCGCTTCACCACTATTCTCGAGCGTTGTCTTAAGCGCAGCCGTGATCGAACTGCTCGGCACCGCTGAACAGGCTGAAAACCTTCTACCAGAAGTCATCACTGGCGAAACAACGCTGGCACTTGCACTGGAAGAAACCAATCGTCACGCGCCAACCAATATCTCGACATCTGCTGAAAAATCAGACGACGGCTTCACACTAAACGGCGCAAAAACTTTCGTCCTCGACGGCCACACAGCAACGAAATTGCTTGTCGTTGCACGCACCTCAGGCGATAAAACAAGCCAAGAAGGCTTATCCGTATTCTTGGTTGACCCAAGCACAGCAGGCGTATCGATTACACGCACCTTCATGATGGACAGCCGCAACGCCGCCAACGTAACACTAGACAACGTCAAAGTATCTGCAGACACAGTAGTCGGCGAGCTCGACAACGCCTACCCTGCCCTCGATAAAGCACTCGATCGCGGCCGCGCCATTCTTGCCGCAGAAATGCTAGGCGGATGCCTTGAAATGTTCCAGCGCACTGTCGAGTACCTTAAAGAACGCGAACAGTTCGGCGTAAAGATCGGCACATTCCAAGCTCTCAAACATAGAGCTTCGCAGATGTTCGTTGAAATAGAGCTGTCTAAATCTCTGGTACTGAACGCTCTCACCGCCATCGACGAAGATCGAGAAGACGCTGCGGAAGCCGTTACCATGGCCAAGGCAAAGCTAAACGACACCTACCAACTAGTCACCAATGAGGCTACGCAAATGCATGGCGGCATCGGGGTTACTGACGAACTTGACGTTGGCCTGTTCTTGAAGCGCGCACGCGTTTCAATTCACGCACTTGGAGACAGCCCATTCATGCGTGACCGCCTAGCCACCTTGAAAGGCTACTAAAAAGACGAACACCCAAAGCCCCGCAAGGGGCTTTTTTACGCCTGCATTTTCTTCCCAACACATTTAAGAGACAAAAAAAACCCGCATTCGCGGGCTTCATATCAAACAAAGCTAAAAAGAATCACTCACCAACAAAGTTAGGCGTACGCTTTTCTTTAAATGCTTTCATGCCTTCTTTGGAATCTTTAGTAGCGAAAATTGGCTCACCAACCTTCAGCTCATTTGCCAGCGCTTCCATTTCTGGCTGATCAAACTGATTTTCACGCAGTGAACGTGTAATCGCCTGAACAGACAGCGGCGCATTTTCGTTAGCAATTTCTTCAGCAATCTTAACCGCTTCAGCCAAAGCCTTACCTTTAGGCACAACGCGATTAATTAAACCCCACTGCAATGCCTCGTCAGCAGAAACATGACGACCCAGCAGCAGAATCTCTGCCGCCAATGCGTACGGAATCTGGCGACGCAGACGAATGGTAGAACCGCCTAATGGAAACAAGCCACGCTTACACTCAGTAACACCAAATACTGCATCTTCAGCAGCAACACGAATATCAGTGCCTTGCAGAATTTCAGTACCACCAGCCANCGCATAACCTTCAACACCAAGAATAATTGGCTTCATAGGCTGATTGTGACGCAGCAAAGACTGCCAATGAATATCCGGAACCTCACCCATCTTCTCAAGGAATGCATCCGCATCAGGGCCGCCTTCAGGGCCAAACTTCAGATCCATACCTGCGCAGAACGTATCACCCTTACCCGTTAACACAGCAACGCGAAGCTCAGGATCCTCATCCAAACGACGCCACGCGTTATACATACCCAGCAACATTTGCGGGCTAAGCGCATTTTTCGCTTCAGGGCGATTCAGGGTCACCAACATAACGTGGCCCTTCTTCTCAATAGTACAGTTAGCCGTACTAATATCTAATTCGCTAAAACCTTCCATTAGAATCTCCGGTTTATTAGTAAAAAACAATCCCAAGAATACAACGACCCGCATTCATGCACATTGTCAGAAAACATCATTAAATTGACATAAAAAAAGGCAAAGCCGCAGCTTTACCTTTTATTTAACGCAGCCGAATAGATTAAGACGCTAAACCGTCTTTAGACAGCGCGTAATCTTTCGCCCACTTGTAATCGGGCTTACCATTTGGCAAACGACCGATTTCAGAAGCGATATGCAGCTCGCGAGGCACTTTATAGCCAGCAATATGCTTGCGCGCTTCTTCCTGAATATTTTCAAGTGACGGCTTGGCGCCAGCTTTAGTTGAGATTACAGCAGTAACCTGGCTTCCCCAACGTTCGTGCGGAGTCGCAACAACCAAACAATCATAAACTTCTGGATGCGCCTTCAACGCCTGCTCAACTTCTTCAGGGAAGATTTTCTCACCACCAGAGTTGATACAGTTAGAACCACGACCGTAGATGGTCATAGACGCGCCATCGTCTTCCAGCTTGGCCTGATCACCTGTCAACAACCATGTCTTACCGTCAACATCGACAAACGTCTTGGCTGTTTTGACTGGATCGTTATAGTAACCACGAGGAATATAGCCAGAACGTGAAAAATCACCGACTTCACCAGGCTTGGCGTGACGATACCCACCTTCTTCTTCAGTGATAATAATATCCATGAACTCAGACTTAACGATATTACCCAGGCCAGCCTTATCGTCCTTTTTATCACCTGAATCCGCACCCATTTGACCAGACTCAGAAGAGCCAAATGCATTCGTAATAAAGCAGTTCGGGAACGCCTCTTTGAACTCTTGCTGCTTGGCCTCGGAGAATACCGCACCACCAGAGCCGATGTTAAATACGCTCGACAGATCCCAACGACCTTCATTCTCCTTCAGAGACTCAAGCAAAGGAATCGCCATTGCATCGCCAACGATTTGAACCAAGTTGAGTTTTTCTTCCTCAACGATACCCCAAACCTGCTCGCCCTTAAGGCTACGGTGATGGTTCAATACCAGCTTGTTACCTGCCAGCATCATAATACAGCTGTACCACCACGATGCACCATGCATCAATGGCGCCAACGCAATACCACCCATTGGGTGATCAGACATACGATCAACAATATCTTCTGGCTTCTGACAAGGGTTGCCAGAGAATGCACCACCACCACTCATCGCGGCGAAGAATACATTTTTGTGCGGCCACATAACGCCCTTAGGGTAGCCAGTGGTGCCGCCAGTGTACAAGATAAACAAATCGTCATCCGAGCGCTCTTCGAATCCACGACCTGTCGACTGCCCTTCTAGCGCAGCGTTATAGTCAATCGAACCCAAAACACCGAGATCAAAATCAGAATCGTCATCAAGACAAATAAAGGTTTTCAAATCCGGAACATCTGAACGGATGTCGCCGATAGCCGGGATGAATTCGCGACCATGAATACAAGCTACCATGTCTGCGTTAGTGAATATGTAGGCCAACTCTTCGCCCACATAACGATAATTCACATTTACCGGTACAGCACGGATCTTGAAGCAAGCCATCATGCCTTCAAGGTATTCACCACAGTTGTACATAAACAGACCAACGTGATCGCCAGCCTTAATGCCTTGACCAGCCATGTAATGGGCCAGCCTGTTTGAACGTTCATCAAACTCTTTAAACGTCGCGCGATAGTCACCGCAGATCAACGCTTCACGATCCGGTGTCGCGTCAACGACCATTTCAAACATATCGGCTATGTTAAAGCTCATGTTCATAGTTCCGTACTCTTTATAACTGATTAAACTATTCCGAAAGAATTATTATACTTGACGGGAATTAGCGTCCATAGAATCGCATCAGTGTAACCCGCCCATAACCAAAAAAAAATGCCCAAGTATGACCTTGGGCATCTTTTTTTACTGGTTAGTTCAGGCAGCCGGCTTATCGGCTTTAACAATCCACATTGCAAAGAACTGTGCACCACCGCCATAAGCATGGCCTAAAGCAGTTTTAGCACCAGGAACCTGACGGTCACCTGCCATGCCTCGAACCTGCAATGCCACTTCAGCGAAGCGAATCATACCAGATGCACCAATAGGGTTAGAACACAGTACGCCACCAGACATATTCCAAGGACAAGCGCCCCCTTGATCCAGCGATGTTGTACCGTTTTCAGTCAACTTCCAACCTTCACCTTCTTCAGCGAAGCCTAAGCTCTCAAGCCACATTGGCTCATACCATGAGAAAGGAACATAAACCTCCGCACAGTCGATTTCTTTCAAAGGATCGGTAATGCCTGCCTCTTTGTATACGTCTGCAGCACACATTCTGCTGGCTTCAGGGTTCACTTCTTCACGCCATGCGTACATGGTCGGCTCAGAACGCATGCCTGTGCCTGCGATCCATGCTGGAGGATTTGGCGATTTCTCAGCCAACTCTTCGTTAGAAATAACCATCGCTACCGCACCATCGGATGATGGGCATACTTCAGAGAAACGAATCGGATCCCAAAGCATCGGCGATGCCATGTACTCTTCCAGATTCGGCGCTTCTTCCTGCAAATGTGCGTGCGGATTTTTCTGACCATGGATACGGTCTTTTACGGCAACTTTACAGCCGATATCAGCTGGAGCACCGGAACGACGCATGTATTCACGAATCAGCGGAGCAAAGAAACCACCCGCACCCGCATTGAAGTGAGGAGAAAAAGGCTGCTTGGATGACAATGCCCACATTGCATTGGATTCAGACTGCTTTTCATACGCAACGGTCAAAACACGCTTGAACTGACCAGATTGAACGTGTGACGCTGCAACGATAGCTGTAGAGCCACCAACGGAGCCTGCAGTGTGAACACGCATCATCGGCTTGCCTGTGGCGCCCAGCGCATCTGCCAGGTAAAGCTCGGGCATCAGATGACCTTCAAAAAAGTCAGGCGCCTTACCGATGATAACTGCATCGATATCATCCCAAGTACAACCTGCGTCTTTCAATGCATTCAGCGCTGCTTCACGAACCAGGCCAGCAATTGATTCTTTAATACGCGTACGAAAACGCTCAGAGTAACCTACGCCGGTTACTGCTGCTAATTGACCCGCCATTATTTAGCCTCCACTGATTCAGATGAAAGTACAGCTACCAGGTTTTGTTGTAAACATGGGCCGGATGTTGAATGCGCAACGCCGCGCTTCGCATCACCATTAATGATGCGCTGTGCTGCATTACCGATGCAATCCAGACCGTGAGTCATGAATGCATGGCCTGCCAACGTACCACCTGATGGGTCCATAACAACATCATCACCTAGACCCAATGCTTCTTTAAGGATCAATGATTGATGTGAGAATGGTGCATAAATTTCAGCAAATTCAACCGGACCGTCAGCAACACCCGCTTTCTCTGCAGCGATACGCGCAGATTCTGCAGTTGTTAGGTCACGAACACCCAAGCCGTGCGCATCAATACGATGATCAAGACCCGTGATGTAAGCAGCACCCTGAATCTTGCCTTCGGCGATCAGCTTATCAGCAACTTCTTTAGTAACCATAACCAAAGAAGAAGCGCCATCAGTTATTGGGCAGCAATCGCTCTTACGCAATGGCTCAACTAACATTTCGTCTGCGAGCACGTCCTCAACAGTTACGTCGCCAGACAATTGCGCTAACGGATTGCTTTTCGCATTTGCACGGCTGTTTACAACAACCTTGGCGAAATCTTCTTCTGTGTATTTACCAGAATCCAGCAATAAACGCGCCTGCAGAGCCGCTAAAGAGACCGAATCTGCATACAGCGGTGTGTAGTAATACGGATCAAGTTGCAACGTAGGGATAAAACGCATTTGTGAATGCGATGATTTACCGAAACCGTAAATCAATGCTGTTTCAGCAGAACCACTCTGAATCTTTAACCAGGCTTCATAAAGCGCCCAAGCAGCATCCATCTCAACGTGAGATTCAACTTTCGGCGGAACAGCACCCAAAGCGTCTACCGCGTTAACAAACGCGAACGCAGCGCCACCCAGATAGTCACAAGAACCTGAGCAGATGAAATCGATATCGTCGATTGTCATATCTGCAGCTTTCATGGCGCGAGAAGTCACGTCCATTACAAGCTCAATATCATTTTGAGCACCCGCATCGCGCAATTGCTGCGTTTGGGCAAAGGAAATAATAGCTACATCACGCATTACGATACTTCTCCGTTTCAGCCATACGTTTAGCTTTCAACTCTTTAATGTCGATAGCGTCTTCACCGGTTGGAACAAAATATTTGATGTTCTCGAGAGTCAAATCCCAGTCAGATTCATCTTTCCAAACGGCTTTTACACGCTCACCGATTTGCAGTTTTTCGTTATCACATTCTGAAACCAAGTGAATAAACGTCTGATCACTTTCGTCCAAGACGATGTTAGCAACGATAAAAGGTGGCTTAACAGGCGCGTTAGGAATAGGAATGTGTACGATAGTAAAAGACATTACTGTGCCAGTTTCAGGCAGCTGAACTTCTTCGGTAGTTGGCGTACCAGAAATTGGGCAGGCTCCACGCGGCGGCACAGAAACAAAACCTGTCGCTTCGCTGCGCTGGCCAACGATACGACCCTGGCGGATCTCACGAAGAAATTTTGAAGTCGCAGCACCGGCTGCGAAAGAGTATTTCAGATTGACTGGAGACTCGAAGCCTTCAACCATTTGCTTTTCTTCACTCATTGAATGACTCCTTATGCCGGCTCGAAGCAAGCGATGTCGTGGATGTTACCAACACGCTCATCTGCCCAACGGATTTTCACTTTCATGCCAGTTTTCATATCTGCTTTATCAGCATCTACAACGTGTAACATTGCAGTATCGGCACCATCAAGCTTTACCAAAGCCCATGCAAAAGGCTTATCCATCGGGTGATTATCCATCGGCTCAACGACCCATGACCAAGTCGTCACAACGCCTTCAGAAGCTACTTCAACAAATTCAGACAGAGATTCAGCGGTTTGCGGATCGTATTCTAACGGTGGGCAGATAACTTGGCCTTGACTACCTTTGATACCTAGTACTTTTTGGTCTTTTAGCTCAGTAAAGAACTGACTCATGATCGGACCATACGTACGAGTGTAGGTAAACTCGAGGTCAAACTCTGATCTCAATACATCATCGTGTTGAGACATCTGGAGCATCTCCTTTTAGTGTCTAGCTAATGCTAAGTAAGGATGTACACCTACCCTGAAAAATCAGGCAGGCCTAGGGAAGCGTCAGAGTAAGTCAGAGGACTACCCTAAGCAAATACTTTTTCCAATCGAATCAGTAACAAAAACGATCACACAAGCAACTAAGCACTAACAAAAATGCTCATTAGATACCTTCATTGAGGGTTTTGTTCATATTGCCGGCAATCGAGGTCGCAATTTCGACAGCCCTATCCGCAAGCGGACCATTAAACTCAAACTCAGCAGTATCCTTAAACAACTGAAGCCAGCGTTCAAAATCAGAGGCACTGAGCGGAATTTTGTCGTGAATATCGCGATGAATATTCATTGTGTGTCGCTTGTACTCTTTAGAGCCGAGTAAGAGTTTCTCCCAGTACTGACAAATCAAAGGTTTGTGTACTTTGATATCAATACCGATAACATCGATGAATATTGGCTTTAATACTGCATCAGCTAGTACTTTGGCGTAGAACGAATCGACGAATGCCTTGATATTTTCAGGCGTATCAAGATCTGGTTTCATGGCGAGCAACTTACATTCAAATAATGGAAACGCGTGTAAACACTTAGGTACAGCTTGCGGTAAAATCCGTATAAGTAAGCATGCCTGAATAAGAGTTCACTTGGATTTAAGGAACCACCATTCTATCATTGTTCACTAATACAAACTATTGAGTACCGTGTATGGCCAGCTGGATCTTCCCCCTTTCAGTCATCGGTTTTCTATTAATACTATTTGCCACCAATCGCTACCGATTCAAACTCAGCCTTGTACCGCAGTTTGTCGTTGGCTGGCTTGTGATAGAACTCGCCTGGTTTCATTGCCTGATAGCACTGACCCTGATCATGATGGCGTTAGGCGATCTCAGCAATTGGTCGATCAATACCGTCTTGGGCTTTGCATTGACTGCCTACAACGGCTTCCGGCTCTGGGCTATTCATGACCGCGCCGTAGATAGCCGCAAGGAATTCGAGAAAACTCTCGCGATCGGCTTGGGCGACAACTATTGCGAGAGAATTCTCGATGAACGCCGCATACTGTTAACTCGTGGATTTTCCAAACATTCATGGATGAAACCTTTCCGCCTCAGCAGCAAGCCGATGAATGCTGTCAAGGGTGTCAATTATGGCCCTAACGACAGAAACTTCCTCGATATATACACTTCTGAAACACAACCAACCACCCCTATGCCGGTTATGCTCCACATCCATGGCGGCGGATGGATAATTGGCGACAGCAAACATCAAGGCCTGCCACTAAGAAACAAACTGGTCGATGCAGGCTGGGTATTTGTATCCATTAACTATCGACTAAGCCCAAACCACAAATTCCCAGCCCATTTAATCGACTGCAAACAAGCATTAAACTGGGTGAAAGAACACATCAGCGAATATGGCGGAGACCCTGATTTCATCATGGTAACCGGCGGCTCTGCCGGCGCACACTTGGCATCACTGGTGGCCTTGACAGCGAACGAAAACAAAAAGATCCTTCAGCCTGAGTTCGAAGACGCAGATACGAGCGTTCAGGGCTGCCTCCCAATGTATGGCGTTTATGATTTTTGCGATCGTACTGAGCACCGAAAGGACATCCCGATACTGGATTTCCTCGAACAATACGTCATGCCGCACAAATACAAAAAGGACGACCTACTTTGGGATTTAGCATCCCCTATTTCCCAATCTTGTGAGTCGCGCCCGCCATTCATGATCACCCACGGCGAACTAGACACCTTGGCTTTTGTAGAAGAAGCGCGCCATTTTGCCAAAGAGCTACGCAATAGCTGTAGCAATACGCCCTGCGTTTATACCGAGCTGGAACAAACTCAGCACGCCTTCGATATATTCTATTCGCCACACTGCATTGAATCCATCAAAGCCATGCATGTCTTCAGCGAATATATATACAGCGACTATCTGCGCAACCAAAATAAGCAACCTAGCTAAAAGGCACCAAGCATAAAAAACGGCACTGATATGTGCCGTTTTTTCTTCAATAAGGCTCTCAGTCGCTAAAAATGAGCTTCAATTCGGCTTAAAGAGCTGAGATTGAATAAGTGAAACGAACACCTCCATTCGCGAAGTCAGATCCCCATCCGGCATCCCGTAGCCAAACAAAGCAACACCAACACCGCCTCCCAGCAATGCAGATATCAAATCTGCACCGGACGCATCAGAGATAATTTCTCCTTCCGCTTTAGCCTCTTCGAACATGGCAACAAGGCCACTCATAATCGCATTATTGGTATCGACGAGCGCCTCCTCCAGCTCACTATGACGACGCATTTCAATTGGAATTGCAGCCAACAAGCCGGTTATGGTCGGATCCTTATCATGTTCGCGAGCCATCGACATCAACACATGGCTGATTTTATCTTTTAACGGAGCCTCCATCTCGAAAGCATCCAGATAATGATGAAACAATTGAGCTTGCGTATCTTCAACAGTCGCCAGATACAAATCCATTTTTGAAGAAAAATATGAATACAAAGCGGCATGACTTACTCCGATGGCCTTACCGACGTCTTTAAAGGTAGTTTGAGCGTATCCTTTTTCCGAAAACTGCTTTCGCGCCTCAGGCAGTAAACGCTTCAGCGTATCTTCTTTCTTACTGCCTCTCGGACGGCCGGCCCGGCTTTTTTCTGGCATGGTCACACCTTATTAAATTCAGCCGTGGAGTATATCCAAGAATAAAGAGGGTTGCATGTCAGCAGCAAACAGATAATAATTTACACCCATGTAACTTATGATAATTAGAAAGCATTACTGGAGTATCCTATGAGTTTTGGTCTTGAATGGTGGCAATATGTATTAATCGCCTTAACTGGCGGCAACATTTTTTACCTCGGCGTAGGTGGTGCGGTGCATTACTATTATTACCACATGAAACGCGCCCAAGCCGATCAGTGGAAAATGCAGCCAAACAAGTGGCTGACCGCTAAATTGAATCGCCACGAAATTATTGTTGGCACCTTCAATATGAACATGGCGGCCGGCACCTTTGGTTTTCTCGCTTGGGGAATCATCGAACATGGCTGGGGCCAAATCTACTGGAACTTCAGCGACTACAGCCTTGGCTGGGCCGGCTTAAGTGTATTCCTCGCCTTCTTCTTCATCGAAGCTTGTGCTTATTATATGCACGCCGCAGGACACCAACCTTGGCTGTATGAAAACATCCATAAAATGCACCACTACTACACAGCCCCGACGTTTTTCTCCATATCAGCAATGCATCCATTAGAATGGATCGCACATGCTTCTTATATCGTCGCCCCGGCCTTTTTGTTCCCAATGCACTGGTCTTTGTATCTGTTCGTTATGATGACAACATTCTTTTACGGATTTTGGGATCACAGCGGCATCAAGTTACCGTTTGACTTGCCATTTCACGGCAGCAACCGCTTCCATGACGATCACCATAAGTATTTCCACGTAAATTACGGCTTTCTGACTCCGTTTTTCGACCGTATTCATGACACCGTGCGCCGTGAAGGTCACCACTACACCGAAGATACCTATGCCAATGGCAAAGGCACTGTCAACCCATCCAAACTTGGCAATAAGGCCATTGGCCCCTGGGTCTCATATAATACTCAACAGGAAGTTGACAATAACTTGCAAGAGCGGCTTGCAGCAGGAGAAAAAGTATAATGAAGGCTGACATGCATATCTCATATGCAATGCAAAACACGGAGGCGACGCAGTCGCTGATCTGGCTGAATTCGGCAAGTGAGCTAAAGGACTGGTCATTCTTGGCCATCCAGGCAATCATCATTGCCGGCGTCATTTTGGCAATCATTCACGCAACGCGCGAGCATCGAAAAACAGGCTCACCATCAGCGTTGATCACCTTGTTTGGGTGTTTTTTTTACGGCTTATGTATCGATATTCTGTCGTACTATACGGTTGAGAACTTTTGGCATGGCGAGTTCTCTGTGATGTTCCTATACAACAAGCTCCCGCTGTATATCGCGTTGTTCTACCCGGCGTTTATGTACCACGCCTATATGATCATCAGACGCTACGACTTTGCTCCAGTGACCGAAGCAATATGTGTGGGCTTCTACGCAGGTCTGATGTACCTGATTTTCGACAACCTTGGACCTATGTTGCAGTGGTGGATCTGGGATACATCCGACCCAACCACCCTCCCTTATGTCGACGCAGTTCCACTAACGAGCTACCACTGGTTCTTCACATTCACAATCGCGTTCTCGCTTATTAATCGCGTAATAAGCTATAACTGGGTCGCAAGTCAAAAACCAAAACCTCTGCTTTTTGGTGCCATTGCTATTCAGCCAGTGCTCACCATTTTGCTGGGCAGTATGTTTTTCATTCCATACAATCTGTTTGCGAAAAATATGCCTCCCTACGACATGCTTCCGTGGGCGCAAAACCTAGAAATGGCTGCGCTCGTGCATGCCCTGACTTTCGCCGCAGCAGGCTGGTTATTCCTGACAAACTGGCGCCGACCTAAAGGGGATAGAGACGCGCTATTAATGGCATTCCCTTTTATCTTTTTGGTGGGTCACGCGTATATCTATATTGCGAAATTCCACCTATATTTCGACGTTACACCTGCAGGAACATCTAACGGGTTCGAAGTTGGCAATCTGCCCGCCGTTATTCTTGCCTTGATTGGAACCTGCACAATCGTATTGCTGAGCCACCCTACTTCGCGATCTGAGCGATAGCAAACGCCTGTAAATCGCCCGACTTAAACATTTGGGTCGGGCAACCCCCTTTAAGACATTCGCACTAGCGACCCAAACTCCCTACCTAGCTTTCGCCAACAGACCGATTGGCACCGTTCGAACGCACACCCTCGGCTTCACTTTGAACCAAAAGCACAGCAACAAGCCCGACGAATACGGCGAAACCAGCCATGGCAAACGCCGCAGTCGCACCAAACTCCTCCCAAAGAAACCCACTCATTCCAGCGCCCACCGCACCGCCCACGCCGTAGCTAGATGCACTATAGAAAGCCTGTGCGCGACCAGCAATATCCGGTGCAAAGCGTCGACGTATAAACTCGATCGATATTGCATGAAAACTACCAAAGCTCGCCGCATGCAACAATTGAGCAACCAGCAACACAGCAATAGAATCTGCTAGATAGCCAATCAGAAACCAGCGAATAACAGTGAGCAACAACGTCCATATCAAAAGCAATCTCAACGTAAATTTGTGCAGTAAACGGTGCATAAAGATAAACAACAAGACTTCGGCCATCACCCCAAGTGCCCAAAGCGCACCGATTTCACCCGACGAATAGCCGAGATCCTCCATATAGATGGAAAAAAACGTGTAATAAGGGCCATGCGACATCTGCATCAAAAAACAGACAAAAAAGAATACAGCAATATCAGGTGTGCATACTGTTCGCCAAAAATTCGAAACAGGACCGGATACAACAGCACTAGAAGCCTCAATACGACGCTGAGACACAACCAGGCTGCTCAACCAAATACCCAGCAATAGAACCAGCAAAACATACGGGAGCCAGCGTAAAGACACCCACTCAAATACGAAACCCAAACCAAATACGCTAGCAACGAATCCAACGGACCCCCAGAGGCGAACTTGCGAGTATTTTTCGGGCTCTTTAGAAAGATGTGAAAGTGTAACGACTTCGAACTGAGCCAGAATGGCATTCCAAAAGAAACTATATACCCCAATGATGAGCAGTAACGGGTACCAGGACGGGGATAACAACAACAGAGAAAAACAAACTAACGCGAGCCCAGCCCCCCAACGAATAATCCCGGTGCGCTGCCTGGTTCGATCAGCAAGTGCCCCCCAACAATACGGGCCGACTATTCGTGTTACCGCAACAAGGGCACTGACAGCGCCAATACCCTCAGGGGAAAGACCAACTTCGTCATCAAGATAGAGACTCCAATATGGAACCCACGCCCCCAAAAACGCAAAGTAGTAGAAGTAAAAGGCGGATAACCGCCAATACGGCACAGCTGTAGCTGCCGCCATCGATTAATCTCGCGTTGCAGGTATTACTGGCGTATCTACAACAACGTCGGCATTTTGACCGCGATGACGGAGTAATTGATCAAGCAAAACAATCGCCATCATGGCTTCGGCAATCGGTGTAGCACGAATACCTACACAAGGGTCGTGTCGCCCAGTTGTGATGACTTCGGCATCTTCACCACTAACATTAATACTCCGTCCAGGAAGACGAATAGAGGACGTCGGCTTTAAAGCAATGTGCGCTACAACATCCTGACCAGACGAAATACCGCCAAGAATGCCTCCAGCGTGATTGGAGTAGAACCCTTGAGGCGACATTTCATCACGATGCTCAGTCCCCTTCGCCTCAACGACACCAAATCCATCGCCAATTTCGACGCCTTTAACCGCGTTAATTCCCATTAATGCATGAGCAAGATCAGCATCAAGACGATCAAATACCGGCTCACCTAAACCAGGCATAACGCCAGAAGCAACGACAGTAATCTTCGCTCCGACTGAGTTACCCTCTTTGTTCAATGCGGCCATGTACTCTTCCATTTCAGGAATTTTACTGGCATCGGGACAGAAAAACGGATTAGTTTCAACAATAGACCAATCGACGCTTTCAACTTTAATCGGCCCTAGCTGCGACAGATAGCCCTTAACCTCAATTCCAAACCTATCCTTCAGGTATTTTTTAGCAATTGCGCCTGCAGCGACACGCATAGACGTTTCGCGTGCAGACGAACGGCCACCACCGCGGTAGTCACGAATACCGTATTTATGATGGTAGGTATAATCGGCGTGTGCCGGACGGAACTGGTCTTGAATCTTGGAATAATCTTTAGAGCGCTGATCGGTGTTTCGGATCAACAAACCAATGGACGTACCGGTTGTTTTCCCGTCAAATACACCTGACAGGATTTCAACTTCATCCGGCTCTTTGCGTTGGGTGGTAAACCGTGATGTGCCAGGTTTGCGGCGATCGAGATCACGCTGTAAATCTTCGATAGAGATTTCGAGCCCTGGCGGGCACCCATCAACGATACACCCAAGAGCCACGCCGTGACTTTCACCGAATGTAGTTACTGTAAACAGTTTGCCGATGCTGTTGCCTGACATATAACTCTCTGAAATTATTAATAGATATAAAACAGGCAATTATACGCATTTCACGCCTACAATGCCCAAGGAAATTAACTATCCACAGAACCCTAGCGCCAACTCATTGATATCATCAGTGTGATACTCAANCTCCGCCCGGCTAATTACCAGCACCCCGTGGCCGCCGTTTTCAAATTCAACCCAATTGAAGTCCACATTCGGCAGCAGCATTTCAAGATGCTCACCACTATTTCCGACCTCAAGTACCAGCACACCATCTTCTGTTAAGTGCTTCTGCGCCGCCTGCAATATTGCTATCGGATGATCCATCCCAAACTCACCAGAGGTTAAAGCCATCCCGGGCTCATGAACAAACTCCTCAGGCATTGACGAGTAATCGCCTGAATCAACATACGGTGGATTCGAAACAATAATATCGAATTCACCAACAACCTGCTCAAACAGATCCGACTGCACTAGCGACACCTGCTCTTGCAGTTGATGCTTTTCGACATTGATAGCTGCAACATCAAGGGCGTCTTGTGAAATATCCGACACGGTGACCTCAGCATCCTCAAACGCATACGCGCAAGCGATACCGATACAACCCGAACCTGCACACAAGTCAAGGATCTTCGATGGGTACTCTCCCTGATACCAAGGTTTAAAATACGCCTGAATGACTTCTGCAATTGGCGAACGTGGAATCAACGCCCTTTCGTCAATGTAGAACTCGAGCCCGCAAAACCAGGATTGGTGGGTTATATAAGGCACGGGGACACGATCAAATACACGTCGATGCAAATTCTCAATGAGCTTTTCGCGTTCGCCAGTCAATAAACGCGCATCAAGCACATGCTCGCTCGTATTCAACGGTAACTTCAACGTGCATAACACCAGCGACAGAGCTTCGTCCCAAGCATTGTCTGTACCATGACCAAAATACACCGGATGCTCTCCGAGCAAACTGACGCCATATCGCAAATAATCACGCACTGTCAGTAACTGCTCGGCAATAACAGCATTCTTCATAGAGACTCCAAAACCATGGAAACACAGGAAACGATAGATACTGGGCGATGCGACATTCCAGCGAATAGTCACAAAACTCGTAGTCTGGTATTATCCATCGCCATTTTTACAAAGTCTACGAGGACAACATGGATTTAAAAGACGCATACGCTGCGATAATCGAAGGTGTTGGCGAAGATTTGAATCGCCCTGGGCTGCAAGACACCCCGAAACGTGCCGCCAAAGCGTTTGAATACCTTTGCCACGGATATGAGCAGGATCTTGACACTGTTGTAAACGGCGCTCTATTCCCATCAAACAGCGACGAAATGGTCATTGTCAAAGACATTGAGCTCTATTCACTTTGCGAGCACCACCTTTTGCCATTTATCGGCAAAGCACACGTTGCCTACATCCCAACCGGACACGTACTTGGCCTATCCAAAATTGCCCGAATTGTTGATATGTACGCTCGTCGATTGCAAATCCAGGAAAACCTGACCCAACAGATTGCACAAACCGTGTTAGATGTCACCGGCGCGTCAGGCGTGGGCGTTATTATCGAAGCAAAACACATGTGCATGATGATGCGCGGCGTTGAGAAACAAAATTCTGTAATGAAAAGCTCCGCCATGCTTGGCAGCTTTCGCAATAACGAATCTACCCGCCTCGAATTTCTTTCATTGGTTAAGTAGCTACCGGCAGCATCCGCCAAAGCCGAGTAACGCAGGCAATAAAAAAGGCAGCTACGCTGCCTTTAAACAATTTCATATACCCTGCCCTGCACCTTCAGCACAAACCAAAAACTACGATAGCTCAATCGGTTTATTCACCTGCCACGGTGAGAATATCTATTCGCATCATTATTTGCCCTGTCCCACGCTCAACAAGGTACATCGCCATATACTGTGAGCCACTTTTGAGTGCCCAGAAAACTTGTTTACTTTGTACGCCGTACAAGCGTCGATCTTTAAAGTATCCGTTTGCCCACTCATTGCTTGACCCGCATGCACGCGCCTTACACATATAGAGGGTTTCAATAGAGTCTTGGCTCGCCCAAGTTTGATAGAAAGTCGAGATCTGCTGAAACTGATCTCGTGATTGAACAAGGTAGGTATTTGAACTCAGCTTACCACTTAGAGTAAGGCTGTCATCAAATTGCCAAGCACCATTTATCTTCTGATATTTCGCCAATGGAAGCAGCCAACGCTCTTCTTGAGATTCTGCCGATTTGACCGGCTGCAACGACGTATTTACAGGCAAGATAAAATCAGCCCACGCCACATTGCAGCAAAACAAACAGGCGATAGTCAAACAAACAATTCGCAACATACCTCAGAAATCTCCTTCGCCTGAAAGTCCATATGCAGATGATGATGTCCATCAAGCCGCATTACATTCCACAAAGGCGCCTTTAAGTCAGAAAGCATCGCCTGAAGTTTATCATAACTACCCAATCCCTGACTTGCGAGAAACACAAACACCCTACATTGCACCTTTTGCAAAAATGCCTGGTTGTGACTTTCAGTTAGCTTAACTGCCGACGGCTGCTTTAAACGAGAATCAACACGCCAATAGAAGCGACCATCTCGCTCTTCAATAGCGCGCACTCCGAGTAACTGCGCAATAGAAACATCAACACTACTCGCTAAGGCTCGCAAATCTACTAACTCTTGCATTGATGCATAGCCCCGCCCTTGGCGGATGCCCGCGCGATACCCACGTAGAAAGTCAGACATTTGCTTAGGTGCGCCTGAAGCATCCACAGGCAACGGCATCAATCCATCAATCAAGCCTAACGAAGTGACGCGCTCAGGATGAGTTGCCGCCAACATGATCGCAAGTGCAGCTCCACGCGAATGACCTAACAATGAAAATTTTTCCCAACCGAGAGAGTCAGCAATTTCAAGAATATCTAACAGGTCATCCCACAAGTGGTAGGTAGAGCTAGGGGGGCGAAAGCCGGAACGCCCAACACCCGCCTGATCAAAAGCCAGCACTGAACACTCGGCTAATAGCGGTGCAATCACATCGAAACTCGCCGCATTATCTAACCAGCCATGCAAGGCAATAACTGGCTTCCCACTTTCCGAATTCCAATGTTTGGCCGCAAGTTGGATACCTCGAACGTCGAAACTTCGTTCAATACAGCTCATAAGCAGCAACAATTGTTAAGCAAGGTGAAACCTATCCATTCTCAAATTAGAAAGATGGGCGCCTACTGATAAAAAGGCGGATCTATCAAACGCAACAAACGGGAACACGCCTTGTCCGCGGCAAAGACTTCAAGACTTGCACAACTGCCAGGCTGCATAGGATATTGAAAAGCTGCCCTGCTATTCCCGTCTATCAAGACGCTCGCCAAAGTAGAAACCAGCGGCTGGTGGCTAATAATAAGTATGGACGCATTGTGTTTACAGCTTCTCAATAAATCGAGTACGGCCTCAACATTGCTCTCAGGAATAAGTGCGTCAACTGTCTCTGCATTATTCGATATACCTGCATGATTTTTCAAATGCCGAAACGTCTGCTGCGTTCGCTTATAAGGACTCACAAATACGTGATCGAAGATGATATTTTCCGTTTTCAATTTCGCGCCGAGTAGTTGAATTTCGGCAATCCCTTCTGACGTTAGGGGGCGTTCCTCATCTGTAGTTTCAGCAGGAGCAGCCTTACCATGACGCACAACATACAACTTCATCTAACACCTCGAATAAGCTAAGGCGGCAATACTATCAAAACTATTTGCGAGCAAACACCGCCAACAGGGCAGGAAGTACGATAAATGTGGTAAATAACAGGAGAGTAATTGATATCGACAAAAGCAGGCCTACCGAAGCAGCCCCCTTATGCGCACTGAAAGACAATGACATAAAGGTACCAATCGTTGTTAGCGCGCTAATAAACACAGCTTTACTGGTGCTTGAGCGCAGTAATTCAGCAACACTACTCGAGTGCAGGTAACGATGCACTACATGCACTCCAGTATCGACACCCAAACCAAAAATCAACGGCACCACTAGAATATTAGCCATATTCAATGTCAGCCCCGTTGCGACAATAAATGTAAAAACAAGCAAGGTGGTTAACACTAGCGGGATCAGCACCAAGATCGGCAATTTGATACCTCGAAAATAGAGTACCAACAATATAAAGATGCAGACTATTGATATCGTACTGGCCTCAAGGAAGGACGCGACAACAACGTTACCTACGCCCCACTCTACGATCGTACGACCAGCAACATTCGGCGCAATAGCAACAACCTCAGAAATAAACTGATCCGTCTTAGCCCGATCAGTCATATCCTCTGCGGGAACAACGTTAATCAAGTAACGACCATCCGGGGCTACCAAGCGATCCTTCAGTGACGACGGCAAGTCATCGAGGCCATAAGGCTTTTGAGCCAGCCATCGATTAAGTGTTTCCGTATCGTGAGTAATACCACTAGCGATACCGTTTTGAAACGCTTGCCAGTATTCAGTATGTTTCTCCAAATCAGAAACCGCTACAAGTGCGCGCTGAATATAGGGCTCATCTTCATCATAAAAAACATATGAGGCATCCTCTTGAAGATAGTTATCAAGTGACGATATCGAAGCCTTGGATTTTTCAATATTAAGNGGAAGCGTTTTGGCAGGCTCGTCAAACTGTTGGAGTTTTTCCGCAACAGGTTGCATGTATCCGTACTTGATGTCCTGAAATTTGGGCAAATATTGCTCTGGCAATTTAACCTTGGCAACACTATCTAACGCCAACAGATTATTGATCAATTCATCAACGTCCGCCTCAGCATCAACCAATACAGAAATACTGTAATCGGTAACTATCTCGTGAGATTGCATTTCCAGCATCGTAGACATCGCCTCAGTCGACTCGTCATGCATCGCCAGCACACTGTAATCGAAACGCAAATGCGTTGAATACCAAGCCGCAGAGATACCGATCACGGCACTCACGGCCAGTACCATCTTAGGTGGTAGATTTGGCATTGAGTATCCGCGTAGTTTTTCACCACGACCAGACGCCTTGCGCACACCAGTACCAAACAAGGCAAACCAGGCCGGAAAGAGAGTAACGCTCAACAGGAATGCGATAATCATCCCACCTGCGGATATGATACCGAGCTCAGCCAATCCCTTATAAGCGGTTGGCAAAAACGCAAGAAACGCGATACCGGACGTAATTGAACACAACGCTAACGCAGAACCTATATCGCTCGCCGCCTCTACTGCTGCTGAACTCTTTGATTCAACGGCATTTTTTTGCACCGCCTCCATGACACGAAGACAATAATGAACAGCAAAGTCGACGCCAAGACCAAAAAACATCACCAGAAAAATCAAAGATAGAGTGTTATAGCTCCCAACGGCAAAACTTGCGAAAGCCGAAGTCCATACGATACCAACAGCTAACATGGCAAATATGGCCGAAATCACTGAGATGGATCGAATTCCCAACCCTAATATCAAAGCCAACAGCACAAGTGACAGCGTTCCAGCGAGTTCGACACCGCCCAATCCCGCCGAGATCTCATCATTCGCTAGAGCAATCTCCCCAGTAACCCGCACATCAACGTTGTGTGGGATTTGCGCTGCTTCGATGACTTCACGTATGTTATGAATAATGACCTTATTGGGTAATTCTTCAGAAAATATCTGTTTACTTTTAAGAACAATCAACTGGTAATGAATTTCTTCTGTGTCTCGAGGACGCAATGGCTCAACCAGCGCCAATGTCGGCGCTTCACCTGCCTTTATCAAGTCGACAGCATCAGCAAAGGCACCCAGCTGTTCTTTTGTTGTATCGGATAACGTGTCTATTTTGGCGTCGCTGCGCAAACGGCCTTCAAGCTGCGCTATAAATTCAGAAATCGTAGGCGATTGGTAAAGCGCCTTCAATTCCGGAATAGACTCTTCTACCGCTTCAGATAACCGCTTAACGCCCTCAACAGGCGCCCCATAAAGCGCGCGATCAACAAAAAATTGATCAAAACCGGGGGCAAATACATCGGTAAAATTATCATCCTCGCCGAACCGACGATAAAGCGCCTCTCCAGCTTCGTGCGCATCAGCAGCCGACACCGAAGAAACAACAACAAGAGTTGTACCCTGATATTGAGGAAATGCCTTTTTGTAAACCTCATTCTGCGCATACCAACGCGTCGAACTTGAAGGCTTAATTAGCGACCCGAGATCAGAGTTAATGCGGAAATTATGGAAGGAGTAATACGCAGCAAGCCCTGTGATTACAAGAATTGCAACTGCGATGGCAACAGGAAAGCGCTCCACCATCGCAACCCAACGGCGGAGTGCTATCTGAAAGTATTGAGTCATGATTTAGCCGAGATACACTCTGCTTCTGGCTCATACACCAAGTCTGAAAAATCTTCATGAACAGCAAGCTTTAACTGTTCGCGATAGATATTCTCCAGAGCACGGCAAGAGTATTTGTGGGTATAACGACATGCCTTTTGATGATTCTTCAATGCGACTTCTGCTCGCGCCTTTGGGTTAGCAAGCCAGTAGTCAATTTTTCTTGTCAAATCATCAGCATGCGGGAAGTTAAATAGCGAGTTTTCTGTAACTGCAAAGTCTTTAGCGGCACTATCTTTCGAATCTGAAACGATCGTTGGAATACTATTCGCCATAGCCTCCAGAACAGACATCCCCTCAAGCTCAATCTCTCCAGCATGAATGAACAAATCCGCACTATTGTAGAGACGCTTAAGCTCTTCATCCGACACTTCGGAAATACGATACGGACATGTTAGTGTTTTTTCTGCAAACCGGCGCAAACGCCCTTCTGCAGGGCCAGTACCAACAAACGTCATATTGATCTGATCAATAAATTTGGATTGAGAAACCGCCTTCATGATCAAATCTTGATGCTTTTCACTCGCAAGACGACCAACGGACAACAAATTAAATGGCTTCCGAGGAATAAAGTCCTCTGCCCTTGGTGGGATCAAGAAATCTTCCGGAACACCGTTAGAAATCACTCTCGTCTCAGTTTTAAGCCCCTGTTCCTTAAGCATATTCTCTGCAAATGGAGACGGGCAAATAACAACATCAGCGCGTGAGTAAAAGTACTTAATGAAGACTCTATAAAGAAAACTAATAGAGGCTTCTGTATTAAGCTTGAGATTCTTCGTCACATTTTCTGGCTGCACATGAAAAGAGCAAACAACTGGAATACCAAGCTCTTTTGCAACGGTAATAGCGGCCGACCCCAACAAAAACGGGTATTGAACATGCAACAGGTCAACATCCTTTAGAGCTTCTCGCAGCAGAGTTTTATCTGCGAGTGCCAAGGGTGATTTCATCTTATGCAGAATCCACTTAAGACCAGGCACGCCAAATTCACGAAAACGTACCTTACCTGGCATTTCTTTGCCGGTAGCAAGAATAACGAATTCGTAGCCTTGTTTCTCCAACTGCTGGATGAAACGTTTCGTAGAAACTGCTGTTCCGTTGAAGGAATAATCCCATGCATCGAGGACTATTGCGATTTTATGCTTCACTATAAACCTTTGTATTTCAAACGTTTTCTTACCACCCAACAACCATGGGCAACAAAAACAAAAAAGTTGCTGGCCCTCACAACCGACGCAACTTCCAACATCTTTAACACTACCGCCTAGATGTATACTCTTAGCAGCAAATGCTAACAGACTACCTAATTTACCAACATAATAGCAAACAGATATTGCCCGCTAGTTCCTAACCGTAAACTCGACGTCGGTATTCTGCTCAGCTTCCATCAACCCGGAAACCACACTTTCAACCGACTGACCTTCATGTAAAATACTGCACATTCCGTTAACCAGTGGCATATAGACCTCAAGTTGCTGCGCCCTATCCCTAACAAGCCGCAAAGTATTAACACCTTCCGCGACTTGCCCAAGCTCTTCGACAATCTCATCCATGGATTGCCCGGATCCCAGTGCATAACCTACACGATAATTACGACTAAGAGGTGACATACAGGTAACAATAAGATCACCTACCCCCGACAACCCCAAAAATGTCATCGGGTCAGCACCTAACTGCACCGCGAAACGACTCATCTCAGCCAAGCTTCGGGTGATTAGCATACCAATAGTATTCTGACCTGAACCAAGCGCCGACGCCATTCCACAAATAATTGCATAACAGTTTTTTAGCGCGCCACCCAGTTCAACGCCGAACATATCCGAACTCGCATATACCCTAAAGTATGAGGTATGTAGCAATTCCTGAACATCATGAACCAGATTCGAAGACTCACTTGCAATAACAGTTGCTGTCAAATGGCGATCAGCAATTTCTTTCGCAAGGTTTGGACCACTCATAACACCGATAACATTATGCGGCATTTCTTGAGCAAGAATCTGGCTCATCAGATCAAAGGTATCAGCTTCAATGCCTTTTGTCAGACTAACCAGACTAGCATGGGAAGGAATACACAATTTAAGCTGCTGAGCCACTTCACGGTAGGATTTACTTGGCACAGCCACAAAAACATAATCAGCATTTCTAACAGCTTCACCAAGCTCTACAGAAGCTCGAAGAGCCGAATCCAGTTCCAGATTTGGCAAATACTGTGAGTTCGCGTGCTGCTGATTTATTTCGTCCGCTGTCTTTTGATTTCTAAGCCACAGACAAACGTTATGGCCGTTACCTGCAATCAGGTTAGCTATAGCGGTACCAAAACTGCCTCCGCCCAACACGGCCACTTCGCAACGTTTCTGCATGCTGCTTATTGTCTTCCCCAAATGATCCTGAAGCGATTAACCGCCGCTTAAATATTTTAGCATCTACTAATTATTCAGGGCAGTTATAACGATATCACTTTATCAATCAATATACTGATTAAAATCCCCAAAAAGAACCGCAGCGCCGCACGCCGATCAAAAAAAAGGCAGCTTAAATGNTGCCTTCAATTTGAGCGCGATGATACTATCATCCGCGGGTTAAATCCAACAGTAACTTATTCAACTTATGGACATACGCAGCCGGATCATCCAGCTGACCACCTTCAGCCAAACGCGCCTGATCAAACAAAACTTGAGCAAGATCAGTAAAGCGATCTTCATCAGACTCATCATCAAGACGCTGCACAAGAGCATGCTCAGGATTCAGCTCAAGGATTGGCTTAGAATCTGGAACGGCTTGACCAGCCTGCTCAAGAATCCGGCGCATCTGCCCCCCCATATCCATCTCACCAACAACAAGACACGCAGGCGAATCTGTTAGACGTGAAGTCACACGCACGCTATCAACTTGCTCAGACAACGCACCAGAAACACGTGTAATCAAATCTTCATTCTCACCCTGAAGATCTTCTTGAGCCTGCTTGTCTTCCTCAGAATCCAACGCCCCAAGATCTAATTCGCCACGACCAACATCTTGAAATTGTTTGCCATCGAACTCCATCAGATGACTCATCAGCCACTCATCGACACGATCAGTCAACAACAAAACCTCAACATCCTTCTTTTTAAACACTTCAAGATGTGGACTATTGGTCGCCATATTGACGTTATCAGCGGCAATATAATAGATCTTATCCTGCCCTTCTTTCATGCGCTCAATATAAGCGGATAATGACTGATCCTGAGCCTCGGAATCACTCTGCGTTGTTGTAAACCGGAATAGCTTGGCAATACGCTCCTTATTAGCAAAATCCTCTGCCGGCCCCTCTTTCAACACCTGTCCAAATTCAGCCCAGAACTTTGCATAAGAATCAGAATCCTTCTTGCTCAACTTGTCTAGCATATCAAGTACGCGCTTGGTTAAAGCCGACTTCATAGACTCAACAGCTGGATCTTGCTGAAGTATTTCACGCGACACATTCAGCGAAAGATCATTAGAGTCTACAACACCCTTTACAAATCGCAGGTAAAGCGGCAAAAACTGCTCAGCATCATCCATAATAAAAGTACGCTGCACATACAACTTCAAGCCTCGAACCGCATCACGATTCCACAGATCAAACGGGGCCTGGCCTGGAATATAAAGTAAGCTAGTGTACTCAAACTTCCCTTCGACGCGATTATGGCTCCATGAAAGCGGGTCACTAAAATCATGTGACACATGCTTGTAAAACTCGTTGTATTCTTCGTCAGACACTTCACTTTTAGAGCGTGTCCAAAGCGCTGTTGCGGAGTTTACTGCTCCATATTCTGGCTCAGCCGGCTCAGCAACCTCTTCACCGTCAACTTCCGCTGCAGGCGCAGCCTCTTCCTTCATAAGCACAGGAATGGCGATGTGGTCAGAATACTTTTTAACAATCGACTTCACACGGAAACTATCAGAAAATTCATCCTGATCGTCACGCAGATGGAGCGTAATTGACGTACCACGATCAGCCTTATCAACCTGCTCCACACTAAAATCAGCTTCACCTTCCGAAACCCAGCGCACAGCCTGGTCAATCGGCACACCAGCCTTCCGAGTCACGACTTCAACGCGATCCGCAACAATAAACGCAGAATAGAAACCAACACCAAATTGGCCAATCAGCTGAGAATCTTTTTTATCATCCCCAGTAAGCTGGCCGATGAACTGGGCGGTGCCAGACTTTGCAATAGTACCCAGATTCTCGACGACCTCTTCACGTGTCATACCGACGCCGCTATCAGAAATAGTCAGCGTTTTGGCATCACTATCGACATCAATACGGATTTCTAACTCAGGCTGATTTTCAAAAAGCGCCGCGTCGGATACAGACTCAAAACGGAGTTTTTCACAGGCGTCAGATGCATTTGAAATTAGCTCTCGAAGAAATATTTCTTTATTCGAATAAAGGGAATGAATCATCAAATGAAGCAATTGTTTGGCTTCTGTCTGAAAACCAAGTGTTTCTTTGGTAGCTTCACTCATATGTTGTACTCCATGCTTTAAAATGGTTATTGAATATACCAAGCTTAAATGGGGCCGCCTTCCCGTGTTTCAAGGGTAAAACCAAGAAAAATTAAATATTGTTTGCGAACTCCTTCGGCGGTCGAGATCCGGTAGAATGAAAGCGATATGCACATACAATCGTGAGAAGACACCGAACATGGACAACAAAGCTGTACAGTTACAAGATAATGGCAAAATCACAACAGCCAACTTAAATGACATCCTGCAAAAGCAACAAGCCGCTTTTGCCGAAGAAGGCTTTGCTACCTACGAGACACGCCTAGATCGACTTAACCGACTAGAGGCACTGCTGCACGAAAATATCGACGCACTCGTCGCGACCATGTCCGAAGACTTCGGCCACCGCTCTCCACACCAGTCTCGTATTGCCGACTTTTACGGAACATTCGAATGCATTAAACATACGAAAAAACACCTCAAAAAATGGATGAAGGATGAAAAGCGTAACTCACCCTTCCCTCTCGGCTTGCTGGGTGCCCGCTCGAAAATTCAATATCAACCCAAAGGCGTTATCGGCAACATAACTACATGGAACTTCCCCGTCGGCGTCGCATGCACGCCACTGGCCGGAATACTTGCCGCAGGCAACCGATGCATGGTCAAACTCACAGAAGTCACTCCAGCGACCTCCGAACTGCTAAAAACGCTATTCGCCAAATATTTCGACGAGACAGAAGTTATCGGCATTACGGGTGGCCCCGAGGTTGGCGCTGCATTTTCATCCCTACCACTTGATCACATCATATTTACCGGAGCCACAAGTATCGGGCGCCATATTCTGCGCGGCGCAGCAGACAACCTTACTCCGGTAACGTTGGAACTCGGCGGAAAATCCCCGGTCGTTGTCGGCCGGTCAGCGGATCTGCAAGAATCTGCTCTGCGCATTTTTACCGGCAAAGCCTTGAACGTGGGGCAAGTATGTATTTCGCCCGACTATATTTTTGTCGCAGAAGAACAACTCGATACATTTGTTGAGATGGCCATCCAGCATGTTTCAACCATGTTCCCAACCATGCTATCGAATAGCGACTACAGCTCAGTTATCAATGAACGCCACTACCAACGCCTCCAAAGCTATCTGCAGGACGCATCTGACAATGGCGCTGATGTTCGTGAAATTAATCCTGCAAACGAAGATTTCACAAAACAGACCAGCACGCACAAAATACCTCTAACAATCGTTGTCAACCCCGACGACAACCTAAAGGTCATGCAGGAAGAAATTTTTGGCCCAATCATAAGCGTCAAGACGTACCAACATATTGATGATGCAATCAAATATATCAACACGAACTCGCACCCACTTGCATTGTATTACTTCGGCGATGACAAGGCTGAAGAAACCCGCATTCTAAACACGACAACTGCAGGCGGCGTATCGATAAACGACGTAGTTGCACATGCTGGCGTTGAAGAGCTGCCATTCGGCGGCATCGGCCCATCGGGCATGGGTAGCTATCACGGCTTCGAAGGCTTCAAAACATTCAGTCACGCAAAATCGATCTTTCGCCAATCGAAGAAAGTCTACATGATGAAACATACGGGAATGATCCCACCCTACAATGACTCAACTGAAAAAGCCTTGACATTTATGCTTAAACGAAGAAAGTAAGCCTTAATCTCAATCAAAAACGGCTCCTCAGGGGCCGCTTTTGATTCTGGTAACTTAATAAATACTAACTACACTTCTCCTTGTTATAAGGGCGCCAGCCCCCACCCTCTATCAACAAGGAAGCTACTAATGAAATTGACCGACAAAAAAAGTTTATCCGGCGCCGCGATTGCGATTGCCGCAGCAAGTATTACTGCATGCTCAGACAACCCAACTAACGACTCAGCAGATTCAGCAACAGCCGATCTCGCTCATTGCTACGGCGTAAATACCTGCAAAGGCCACAACGACTGCAAAACAGCAAAACATTCTTGTGCAGGCCAAGCAACGTGCAAAGGCTCAGGATCGTTCGTTATCATGCCAACAGAGGCATGTAACAACGTTGGCGGACAAGTAAAAGACGACTGGCGCAGCAGCGTAGCTACAGCATCATTAATCCAATGTTATGACGTCAACCTGTGTAAAGGGCAGAACGACTGTGCAACAGCGACTAACGCATGCAAAGGCCAAGCCAGCTGCAAAGGCACAGGCTGGGTAGCTATGCCGACGAAAGCGTGTACTGATATCGGCGGAAAAACGAAGGGCAAATAAATAACCTTCAGTCGAATAGAAAAAAACGAGTTGTAACCAACAAAAAACGGGAACCCTTAGGCTCCCGTTTTTTATGACTAAAACAAAGAGACTGTAAATAATTCTGTGTAACTGCCTCGTTAAACATAATCAGTTAAGCGGTCTTCGAACTCGATCATAAACCGGTTCAAGGCCG